>DATCTV010000027.1 GCA_036567785.1 Desulfomonilia bacterium
ACCCCGGCTTCTCTCTCCTTCAGTATCCGGATTATCTGCTCCTCTCCAAATCTCCCTCTCCTCATGGTACGATCCTCCTCTTACCTTTTTACCAGATCATACTCGCTTCAAATATGGCTTATTTTTCGGGGGGAAGGTCAGAAACATCTGATAATTCCAGGATATATGCACAGGGAAGAAGCGATAATACAGTCTTGATCTGGGCATTGAGTGAAATAAAAGACAGGGCTGGCAATAAAATAACATATACATATGGCAAGAATACAGATACAGGCGAATATTGGCCTACTAGGATTGATTACAGGTATCTTTCATCTAGCAATCCTACTTGTTCAATTATTTTCGATTATGAGGATAGACCAGATATGATTCAGCGGTACCTAGGCGGATCTGCTGATTTTATGACAAAAAAGTTAACCCACATAAAAACTTATTCCGGTGGTCGATTGATTAATGATTATTTTTTAAATTACGAACAGGGATTTTCAACTAAAAGGTCCAGGTTGAAGAGTATAACGCTTTACGACGGGAATAATAATTATATACCATCAACTCTCTTTACATGGAGTGACAATAATGGCGGGTTCCAGGATGAGGCACAATGGAAACAGGGATCAATTCCAAGCGGTGATGCACACTATGCTGATTTTGATGGTGATGGAAAGACAGATCTTTTAATCAGGAAATACAACTCTAATGAACTTATTGTATATAAATCAAATGGTAATAATTATGAAGCAGGTGTTCTGTGGGGAACATTGGATGTTGTAAATAATTCAACTGCAGAAATTTTTGTAGGTGATTTCAATGGAGATGGCAGAAAAGATATTGCTCAAATTTATGGAACATTTAAAGGCGCGATCTTAGTATATTTATCTAATGGAAATTCTTTTGAACCATATCAGGTATGGTTACCATATGGAGGAATATATAGTGATAGCAGAAGTTTTATAGCAGCAGATATGAATGGTGATGGCCGTGATGATATAGTTGGTACACCATCAACCTCTACAAGCAATGATAGGGATAAATTTTACGTTTATATATCAAATGGGGTTGCCTTTAATACTTACAATTGGTCTACTATATCATATGGAATAGATTATATTAAAACTGGTGATTTTAACGGAGATAAAAAAATAGATTTTATTGGCAAAGGAAGAGGTAATGGTGTCTGGTATACATGGTTATCTAATGGGAATGGATTTGACAGAATCGAATGGCCTGATAGCCCTTTTAATAACATATCTCTACTCAAAAACATACTTATTGGAGACATGAATGGAGACAATAAGGACGATGTAGTTGAGATCGGACCGAATGGCGATATTTATGTAAGAGTCTCCACATGTAAGGGATTGTTACCCAAACAGAGATGGGGAGGTGGATTGACATCAATTCCATTTACCTCGAATAACAAAACAACATATTCTTCTACAGCCAAAATCGGAGACTTCAACGGAGATGGTAGAGCTGATATTGCTGAAAATTATTCTCAGGGCAATTTAAACGTAACTCTTTCAAATGGAACCAGCTTTGCTCCTTTAACTTACTGGGGTAGAAATACTCAGTGGAATATGGGTGATTGGGTTTCAGTGGCTGACTTTAATGGAGATGGCATTGATGATTGTGTTACTGAAGCTAACCCAGCTATCGGAATTGATTATGATTGTGTTACGGTATCGAGATCAGGATTGCCTGATTACCTGCTGTCTATAACAAACGGCCTAGATGAATTAATAGAAATTGGTTATGGCCTTCTAAGTGACAGTAGCATTTATACTAGAATAACCACATCATTATACCCAATAGTAGATTATGAGGGTCCTTTAGCTGTAGTTAAAAACGTCTTCAGGAGCAATGGAGTTGGAGGTACACGAACATACAGTTATACTTACAGCAGTGCAAAAATGGATATAGTCCGCAGACGATTCCAGGGATTCTATGAGATCAGAATGCGGGATTATGATAGACAGATTGATACAATATATAATTATCTACAAACATTTCCATTCGTTGGTCTGGTGGAAAAAACTCAAACAGTTAAATCCATCAGCGGCATTTTGCTGAATTCATCTGAATACATATGGGAAATTTCAGTATATAAGTTCGGCAATTCATTTGATGCATCCTATGTACCAGTAAACACACTAAATTCGGAAAACTACAATCTGAGCTCATACAGCTCTATCTGGAATATCGCACAAACTTATTTTCCGTATGTAAAGCAATCTGTGCAGAGATTGTATGCCCTCCCACCAAAATCTATGTTGTTAAAGGAAACAACTACAGTACAAAGTTATACGGGTATGGGAAACCTCTTAAATAAAGAAGTTACCGCAACGGCAATAAGTAAAGACACTTTAAAAAAGAAATATAATTATAATTATTATCCAGTCAGAGTCATTGATCTGATCTGGAACACGGGGTTGTTGAAATCCGAAGAAATTACATCTGAATATACTTATATGGATCCTGTAACAAATGAATACAAATCTATTGATCCAGTAACGAATATGACATTATACGAATATTTTACTGATGAAACTCCTCTAGATAGCGATTTAAACCGGCCCAAATACGGAAAGCTAAAAAAGATAATAATAGAACCCAACGAATCGACTACTTCATCCCTTAAAAAAATTACCGAATATGATTATGAAACTAAATATGGTTGCATTGGCTCAGACAAGATTTCGGGGTATGGAGTATCAGCAAGAGAAACCACTTATTCATATGTCTATACGGATACAACACATACGCTTGAAACAAAGAATCCTTTGAATCACATAACAAAACAGAAATTTGATGATGGTTATGGCACAATAGTATCATTGATTGATCCGAATAATTTGGAAACCACCTTCTCAAATGACGGTTTCGGAAGAAAAATATCAGAAAAAAGACCTGACCAGACACAGACAACATATTCATATGGTTTTTCAAGTCTTGAAAACTGCGCATATTTTATAAAGAATGAAAGTTCGGGAAAACCACCGATAACAAGGCATTACGACATATTTGACCGTGCTATCTATACATATTCCATTGGATTTAATGGTGAGGATATTGTGATGTCATCCGGTTATGATGCTTTTGGCAGAAAAACTGTCGAAACAAGGTTCCATTATATTTTTGGCGACCCTCAGGCTACAAGCTACAATGAATATGACGACTATGACAGGCCGGGTATTATAACAAGGTATGATTCAGGTACTACATCATATACTTATAATGATGAAGATGGCATGACAACAACTGCAGTCAACCAGAAGGGACAGAAGACCAGACGCGCATATAATGTATTTGGTAGTATTGCCAAAGTTCAACAGTTGGATGATTCAATTTCAACAACCTACGCTTATGACCCGCTGGGAAATTTAACAGAGATTAAAGACAAATCGGGTAATGTTATCAAAATGGTCTATGATAAGTTAAGCAGAAAGACGAGCATGACCGATCCTGATATGGGTACATGGAGTTATACATATAATCCTTTTGGTGAACTGGTAATTCAAACAGATCAAAAACAGCAGACTATAACCAACGGGTACGACCTGTTGGGGCGTATAAAAACAAGGGAAGCAATTGAAATACAGGGAACCGATGATACAAAACCTAAATGTTTTGCATCAACAGCAAAATCAAATCTTTTATCTGAAGTATTCGGAACAACAAAAACGAAAGAAACTACAACCTGGATATATGATAAAACACAGACAACCCTTGGTTTACTTTCAGATATTAATGTTACCGCACCGGACAAAACATATAAAGAAACCTATCAGTATGATTCATACAACAGGCCTACAATAGTTACAAAGACTATTGATGAAAAGGAATATGTCATTACTACAACATATGATTCCGAGAGCCGTATTCAATCGATAACATATCCGGAAACAAGTGAATCGACCAGGTTCATGGTTACATACGGATACAAAAACGGATACCTGGAAAAAGTGTATGATTCAACAAAGGAATACTGGAAAGCTAACTCACTTAATGCACTTGGACAGGTTACAAACGTAAGTCTGGGTAACGCCCTGACGACAGAGTATATTTATGATAATAGCACAGGGCGGCTTGCCGAAATCAACACTTCAGGGAATGTTCAAAAATTATCATTTACTTATGATGAAATTGGAAACATGAAAACCAGGGCTGATGCATCAAACCCCTCAAAGACGTTAAATGAAACGTTTGAATATGACAGATTAAACAGGCTTAGAAGCTCCAAGATATCAGGCGTTACAGATATGACATATGATTATTACGATAATGGAAACATCATGACAAAAACTGATATGGGTACTTACCAGTATGGCTCAAAACCGCATGCGGTAAGCACAATTAAAAAATCCGGCAGTGAATTGAATTATAGTTATGATGATAACGGGAATATGATCGAGGAGTCTGAGAAAAAAGCAGGTGTATCCAATTCATTGAGAAAGCTGACCTACAACGCATACAACATGCCTTACAAAGTCACAAAAGGCTCAGATTCGGCAACATTTACTTATGGCCCGATGCTTGAGCTTATCAAACAGGAAATCGTGATCAACGCAAACACAACAACTACTGTCTATTGCAGTGAGTTGTTTGAAAAAGTCAGCACAGGTGATGTTGTTGACTACAAACATTATATTCAGGTTGCAGGCGAATCTATTGCGATTCACAATATACACAGAGAAAACTCACAATCGGATGTTAAAAATTATTACCTGCATAAAGATAACCTTGGGTCGATTACCTGTATTACAAATGATCTGGGGCAAAAGGATCAGATATCCAGCTACAGCACCTATGGTTCAAAGCGTGATCCCGCTACTTGGGACTGGAAAACTGTTCCTACCTTGACAGGTTTAATAACCAATCGTGGGTTTACCGGCCATGTGCAGTTGGATGAGTTAGGCTTGATCCATATGAAAGGCCGTATATATGATCCCAATATGGGGAGATTCATAAGTCCTGATCCGTTTATTCAGGCTCCTTACAACTCGCAGTCATTAAACAGATATAGCTACTGTATGAACAACCCTCTCGTATATATTGATCCGATGGGATTTTTATGGGGTATATCCGCGCCATCTGGTTTTCGTGTGAATGGAAGCAGTTCCGGAATTTCAACGGGAAGCGGTTCCAGCTCAGGGACAGCAAGTGCACCATCTACAGAGAAGAATAGCTCCTCGTCAAAAGACAGTAAATCCCATTCATGCGGTCAGGATTTCTTTGGAATTCATATTGGTGCACCGCATAGGAGTACAATGGCTAGTGCAGGACTGCCTGGGGGATTATCTGACAGCGCTTATGAAGCACAAAAAAGGAATTTTGATAGTTGTAATAAACAGAGAGGAGTGAGTAATCCTGGTGACAAAGAGATCGGCGATACTAAAGTAACTAATAGCAAAAACATTCAAAATGATGAAACCTATTTAAATGGGAACATGCAATTTGAAATAGATACACGCACACCGGATGAATTCTACAGTGAAATTGAACCTATATCATGGGAAGAAACAAGATGTTTTCTTGAAACCCTCGGTATAATAGGTGATGGTGTAGATCAAGCAGAAAAAGCAAAAGCTGCTGATAAATGCATTGATGAATATAAGAATGCTAAGTGGAAATGTGATATGGCTCTAAGAGCTTATGATGCTTGTCCAAACTATAGAGAAAAAGGCATGCAAAAAGAGTATAATGATTGTATTTCTACTGCTCAGAGATGGCAAGAAGAATGTATTGAAGGAATGAGTGGTCTGAGAAGATCAAAAAATGTGGGGAAAGTAAGTAATCCTTTTTAAAAAAGGTATTAAAAGTTATGAAAAAGAAAACTCAAAAATATTACAATATATTGGTTTTTATTATATTAATTTTATTTTCTTGTTCATCTAATAAAGAATCAAGCAAATTTTATGACATGAATAAAACAATAATATGGAATGGTATGAAAATAACTTACCCAAGTGATAGAATATCAAGTTATATTAATGGGGATCTTGGACTTCATTTAATTTCAATTGATACAAAATATGTGGATGGTCTTCAAATTATAAAGTATTCAAGAGGTCCTTTGACATTTTCAAATATAAAAGAATTTACTGAAGGTAATGGAAATAGAATAATAAAATATGGAGAAATTAATTATAAAGGAAATAAAGCATTCGAAATATCTTATCTGAACAATAAATCTAAATATATTTATGAATTATATGTAAAAAGCATTAACATGGTCTTTATGTACCAAGGGAATGAAAATAGATTTTCTGAATATAAATTAATTATTAATAACATAGAACTCATTGAATAGGGAAAATACACAAGAAAGCAAACTGGTTACCCATTAAAATTTAGTACCTTCAACTTGATATGACAGCTCTCCTTTCCGAGGGGATCTGTACATTAAAGTTTAAGCTTCCAAATACTCATGGCATTTTTTTGAGAAATACAAATTTAAGGCTTGATGGGAGAGCTTAAAATATTCAACAATATACATGAGAATTTCCGCTAAAACATAAAACCTTTAAAAGGAGAAAATGACCGTGGAATACACAGAAGAGATTCAGCATATGTGTCAGGTGGCAAAAGGCCCCAGAAACGGCCCTGCACCGATTCCCGAGGAAGGCAAATGGGTAATGGCGAAAGAAATAAAAGATATATCTGGACTTACGCACGGTGTGGGCTGGTGCGCACCGCAGCAGGGGGCGTGCAAACTTACACTCAATGTCAAGGATGGCATAATTGAGGAAGCCCTTGTCGAAACAATAGGCTGCACCGGTATGACTCATTCAGCAGCAATGGCAGCTGAAATTCTTCCAGGAAAGACCATCCTTGAGTCCCTGAATACAGACCTTGTCTGTGATGCGATCAACACGGCGATGCGTGAGCTGTTTCTTCAGATTGCGTATGGACGGACACAAACTGCATTTTCAGAAGGGGGTCTTCCGATAGGTGCTTCCCTTGAAGATCTGGGTAAAGGCCTGTGCAGCGTTTGCGGGACCATGTTCGGGACAGTTGCCAAAGGTCCGCGTTATCTGGAAATGGCCGAGGGTTATGTACTGGAACTTGCATTGGATGCGGACAGCGAGATCATCGGCTATAAGTTTGTCCATATCGGCCGCATGATGGAAATGATAAGGAACGGGATGGATGCAAACGAGGCGCTCAAGAAAGCAACAGGGACTTACGGCCGTTTTGCCGAAGCTGTCAAGGTAATCAATCCGCGGCACGAATAGGGGAGGAGAATATGGCACTATTTGAAGGATACGAAAGAAGGATAGCACAAATAAATCCGGTGCTTGAGAAATATGGTATTGCCACAATTGAAGAAGCTGAAAAAATCTGCAAGGACAAAGGGCTTGACGTATATAAGATAGTCAAGGATGTCCAGCCGATATGCTTTGAGAACGCATGCTGGGCGTATATTATGGGTGCGGCTATTGCAATTAAGAAAGGTCAGAAAAAGGCTGCCGAAATCGCCGAAACGCTGGGTGAAGGCCTTCAGGCTTTCTGCATTCCGGGCTCGGTCGCGGATGACAGGAAAGTAGGCATCGGCCACGGCAATCTTGCCGCAATGCTGCTCCGTGAAGAGACAAAGTGTTTTGCGTTTATTGCCGGCCATGAATCATTTGCTGCGGCTGAAGGCGCCATAGGCCTTGCGAAATCCGCAAACAAGGCTCGCAAAGAACCGCTCAAGGTAATCCTTAACGGCCTCGGCAAGGACGCGGCCCATATCATTTCCCGTGTCAACGGGTTTACCCATGTTGTGACAAAGTTCGATTACCTTTCGGGCAAGCTCACTATTGTAAGCGAAATGGCATATTCGACGGGCGAACGCGCAAAGGTGCGATGCTACGGTGCTGACGATGTGCGCGAAGGCGTGGCAATCAATCATCATGAGGGCGTTGACGTGTCGATCACGGGAAATTCTACTAATCCTACCCGCTTTCAGCACCCGGTAGCAGGCACATACAAAAAGGAATGTCAGGAACAGGGCAAGAAATATTTCTCTGTTGCTTCGGGCGGCGGAACAGGCCGTACGCTTCATCCCGACAACATGGCTGCCGGACCTGCTTCCTACGGTATGACAGACACCATGGGCCGCATGCATTCGGATGCACAGTTTGCAGGCTCGTCATCCGTGCCCGCCCACGTAGAAATGATGGGCTTTTTGGGAATGGGCAACAATCCGATGGTGGGTGCGTCAGTGGCTGTTGCGGTTGCGGTGGAACAAGCCATGAAATAGGAAAGCAGGGCCTGACAACTTAACTCAGGAGCTTCAGCTGATAAGCTGTTGAGCTGTTAACCAGAATCGATACGATGGAGGCTTAGAACTGAAGCTTTAAATCAGCGCCGGTGGCCCATCCGCTGAAGTATTCTCCCCAGAAATAAGACGCGCCAATACCCAGCCAGCGGGTTCTCCAGAGGTTGCCCATCATGTCGAGCACAATGCGGCCGTTCACCGTATAAATGAGGTCTTCATGGAAGCCTTCAGAGGCGTCACCGAACAGGCCTGTTGCCGCTATAAACCCGCCGGTATGAAGCTCTCGTTTCGTCAGTCTGATACCAAGCGGCACGTCAACATCAAGCTTGTTTTCCCATTGAGATTGTCGGTCGTCTTGAATTCGTAGAATCCGTCTACGGCACCGTTGTTGCCGCCGAGAATAGTAACCGCTTCGACGCGCTGTTCAGTGGTATTCTCAAGCTGTTCGATTATTTCAGAAGGCGGGGCAGGCAATGCGTAAACCGAAAGAGGGGTGGATATGAGGAATATCAGTATTAGGAAAACCTGGAAGAACCCTTTTCGGTGCCCCATGTTTGGCTGGCTTTACATGCGGTGTTCATCCGGGTATTTTACAGGTGTAGTTATCACCATGCAACGCTATCCTTCATTATTATCGAAAATGATGCCGATTAACATGTAAAATGAACATGATTGAAAGAGCGTTTTCTTTTAAGCATATTCGGGGTGAGACATGGGAGAAAATAAACAATTAAGAGAGACAAGATTCCTTTTCATATGGCTCTTCATATTCATTCTCTTGAACATGCTTATAGAACCCTTTATGCAGGACAACCTGCCGGTAAGGATGCTTAATGACGTCGCATTGATCATTGTTCTGGGAATCGCCGTGTTTATTCTGAAAAAACGTTTCATCGGTACGATTCTTTTCATATTGACAGTTCTCAGCACAGCATCCACATATCTGCTTTTGAGCAAAACAGCGCTTGTGATCACCTGCATAACGTCCAGCTGTTTTCTATGTATGGTCATTTATCAGATTGTTGCCTATATTTATTCCCAGGAGAAAATAACGGCAGACGCGGTTATAGGCGGATTCTGCGCTTATATGCTGATCGGTGTATTATGCGGCATTCTCTATATGAATATCGAAACGATAAATCCTGGTTCTTTCGATTTCGGTCCTCATGCCACAATCAGTGAATTCGGAAGAAACAGTTCCCTCCTAAACTATTACAGCTTCTCAGCTCTTCTTACCATAGGAATGGGAGATATCATTCCCATCTCACCTACGGCAAGGGCGCTCACAATAATTGAAGGTCTTTTAGGGCAGTTCTATATAGTATTTTTCATATCATCGCTCGTCGGTATGTTCATTTCACAAAGGAAGGTCCGGAAAGAATGGCCTGACGATGAGGAGTGAAGCTATTACACAATCCGGCAAAAGTGTCTGAATAATGAAATCAGACAATATAGCCAGCTTTTTTTATCGACATGGCTGATCGGCTTCAAGTCGATTTTATTTGCATGCTCAGGGGTTTTTCCAAATGGTTGACTTCCAGGAGCATGGTGTCCGAAAAAATATCATGAGTATTTCCATCCGCCGCAACACGACCGTCATTTATGACTATTGTTCTTTCGCAGACATCAAGCACGAGATCGAGGTCGTGAGTCGCTATTATCTTCGTATGATGAAAGGACTTGAGCCAGTCGATGAGCTGCCTTCTCGATTTGGGGTCGAGCCCGCTGCTGGGTTCGTCAAGGAGCAGTATGTCGGGCGTCATGGAAAGGACTGTTGCGATTGCCACCGCCTTTTTCTGCCCTCCCGAAAGCCTGTACGGCGGCCTGTTCTTCAGGTGTATTGCATCAACCATTGCAAGTGCTGTTTCCACCCGGTTTTTTACTTCTTCAATGGGAATGCCCATATTGAGCGGACCGAAAGCTACATCGTCATAAACAGTAGGCATGAAAAGCTGGTCGTCGGGGTCCTGAAAAATCGTGCCGACCCTTTTACGCACATCTTTGACTGTTTTATCAGTAAGCGGAAAATCGCCGATCCTGACAAAACCCGATGACGGAGTAAGGCAGCCGTTTAAAAGCAGAAGCATCGTTGACTTGCCTGCACCATTAGCTCCCACAATGCCAACGCTTTCCCCGTGGATTATTTTGAAATTTATACCGTCAAGGGCCTTTGTGCCGTCCGGGTATGTGTATTCAAGGCTGACAGCTTCAACAATATGATGGCTCATGATACTGTCCTTATTATCAGATGGCCAAGGGCCTGCGGCAGGTTATAAGTTCTGCACAGAAAGAAGAACACGCACCAGAATATCATGTATGAATAGTCAGCAGGTCTCATTCTCATTGTTTTCATTATTCTAACCTCGCCGTCGAAACCTCTTGAAATCATTGCGTTGTGGATTCGCTCCGCCCTGTTCATTGACCTTAACAGAAGTTGACCGACAAGGGAGCCGGTAATTTTTATGTCAGGGTAAGTGCGGAATGACCTGAGACTGTATGCGCGGATCATTCTTAATGCTTCATCGAACAGCACATATATATACCGGTACATGAACAGAAGCTGAACCGCAAAGACCCTCGGGATCTTGAGCCTGATGAGACCGGCACACATGGTCTCGAATCCGGTTGTAGCAACCAGTGTAAGAGCGGTTCCAACTGTCAGGATAAACTTAATCAATATCGATATGAATGAAATTGTACCGCCTGAGATGTCCAGGCTGCCGATACTCATTACAGTCTGACGGTCAATAAAGGGGTTTGCAATACCTATGGCGATGGCGAATGGCGACACTGCAACGATTTTCAGGCCCATGTTCTTTAAGGGTACCCTTCCCAGAGACATTGTGGCAACCGGATATATGATCAACGGCAGCAGACCTGAAAGTTCATACTTCGGAAAAGAAACGGTAATGAAAATAAAAAAAACGGTCACCAGAATCTTTGAACGCGGATCAACCCTGTGAACGGGTGTGTCCTGGAGGGACAGCAGGTTAAGGCTGCCGATAGAGTTCAGTGCTTTTTCAATACCTGCCAAAAATATTCTCCGTGATATCCAAACAGCCGATTTAAATCATCCGGGGGAAAGGAAGAGGGCCTTGTCCCCCGGATGATTGATATCATGCAGTCTGCATGATACTCGCAACAGAAAATCAAATCAATTTTATGTTTTTGCCTGATTGCCCGCTTTTCTGAGAACTGTGCCAATGAGAAAAGCTAATGCCAGGGTAAGGATTCCTCCGATGATTCCGGCAAAAGAAGTTCCTGCACTTATACCCGGCCAGGACTCGGAAGTCTCTGCCACTTCGGATTCACTCTTCGAAACGGTCTGTTTGAAATTATAGTCGGGCAGTATTGCGGTCTTTTCCTGAATTGATGCAAACGCTTTGTGGATACTGTCTGCGGGTGCGGCCAGTTCTTCTTTTCCGGCAGTACGGAACATCGACCATTCGAGACCGTCCGGTTGCGATGAAGCGAACCATGCGAGGATGCCTCCTATAAGCGCAGCAGCGATGCCGATTGCGATGACGACGCCTTTTATCGGGGTGTTCATTTTAAGCCCTGCCCCCTGTGCGACAATTTCCGGTTTTGCCTTCCAGACAAACGAGACTACCGCGGCGGTTACAACACCCTCGACTATGCCGATTGCAAGGTGTATCGGCTGCATGAGCAGGACGAATGTATTGAACGGAAGCTCGCTGATTCCCGAAGACATTGTTTCAATGACTACACTGAAGGCTCCGAGCTGGAGACCTATGATTGCGGCGAGGAGAGACCCTGTAATAATTCTTCCCTGTGTGGGCTTTTCTCCCGCAATCTTTTTGTAAATGAGGGGATAGGCGACAAAACATGTCCAGAAACCGAGATTGAATATGTTACAGCCGAGGGCAAGCAGTCCACCGTCACCGAATATGAGGGCCTGTACAGTAAGGATAGAAGCCATGACAATGAACCCTGCGTAAGGCCCCAAAAGAATCGATAGAATAAGCCCCCCTCCAAGGTGTCCGCTCGATCCTGTTGCCGGGATCGTAAAATTAATCATCTGTGCTGCAAAGACGAATGCCCCGAGTACACCCATGAGTGCTGTTCGGCTGCTCTGATCCTCGCTTGATACCTTTTTGGACGAATAAGCCACAAGTCCCGCCGAAACAGCCCACATCGCACCACCTACAGCCGGTGATATAAGCGCATCCGCCATATGCATGATTCGAACCTCCGGAATAAGAAGTGAAGATAGCGTAGCACGAAATTAAAAAAGGTAGCAAGATAAAAGTACGTTTTTTAATTTAATAACATCAATATTATCACTCGATTTCTTTACCTGTAGACGTCATGCTCAGATCGCCGTGGCGGACGCCTTTAACCGACCTGAGAGCGTATGCAAGCGCCACGACTTCTTCGGCCTTTCCTTTTACTGCTATTATTTCCAGGCAGTTGTCATGGTCAAGGTGGATATGCTGGGAAGATATTATCGTTTCCTGATAGTCATGCTGTATATGGGCCAGTGTGTGGAGCAGGTCGCGCTTGTGGTGATCGTATATGAATGTGATTGCGCCGGCTACATCCTGGCCCTCCTCCCATTCGTCCTTTACAAGTTCCTGGCGGATGAGGTCACGGATTGCCTCGGAGCGGTTGGTATAGCTCCTGTCCCTGATGAGCTTGTCGAATTTATCCAAAAGCCCTTTTTCTACCGATACGCCGAATCTTACAAGCTCTGACATAAATCACCTGCATATTATAATAGTTTAGTACAGCGTGATAAACCACGTGTAATGCCTATTTAAGTCTTATGGTAACGATCTCCCTCGGCCGTGCGGAAAAACGGATAACGCCGTCATGTATGGTGACCGGTTCAATTGCCGTCTCGTCAAGCATCACCCTTAAGGCTGTTTTGAATTTCAAGAGAGGCTTTAATGAAACCTCTGTCACCTCATCGGCAATGCTGTAGCCGCGAACTATTATCCCTTTGCCGTCTTCTGCGGGTTTAATTGTGCTTATGATGAATGATTGAGGTTCAGTCTTCAGCATCGATGCACTTGCAGGAAGGCTGCCTTTGTGAATCGTCGTTTGAAGACCGGTCATGGGGGAGTTGAACGAGTATGCAAGGTTTGCAGCATTTATGCAGCCGCCCTTATGCGGAATTATGGAATAGTAAAACGCATGACCGCCTATCATCTGCGCATCCGGAGTCGGGGTAAGCGGCGGGCCGGCATGGCCCCTGCGGTTTGCAAAGTCATCCCTGGAAAGCCAGCCGACACAGTTTAAAAGTGTAAGGGCTATTTCGGAGCCGTCGCTGGTCCTGATTACTTCAACCTCAGGCAGTCCGCGGCTTGCTATCATCATGCCGTTTTTGCTGTCGTTAACATCGGTAAATGACTTTTGCGGGACTTCCGGTCTTGCATCTTCCGGCCACGCCGGATTGGGTGCGGCACAGCCTAGCGGCCTCTCGATTACATCGAAATGGCCGTCATAAAATGCGGAATCAGCTTTAAAGGGCGTCGGGAAATGGACCCTCAGCCTGTGGTCGCTCGAGAGGTTTTCAACATAGGTCTCGATGTCGATTCTTTCAACATTATCAGAGATTGAAACACGCGTGATGATTTCAAGCGGAAGTGTTATCTCATCCCTTGATTTTCTGTCTTCAGTAAGGGCCTGCGGGATATTCAGTATCTTGTGTATCTCAAGCGTCCTGGCGCAGGGTGTTTCCACGGCAAGTATCGAAAGTATTTCGGCGTTGTCAGAGGATACCATACGGTCGTTCTCAGGCGGGCAGTAGTTGTATTCATCGCCCTTGTTGCCTCCGTCCCGGAAACTGTTAAGACCTTTGAATACGATCCCCGTCCTTTTGTCGGTAACGGTAAGAGTCCCGGTGGACATATCCGCCTTTACCGCAAACATGCTGTTTTCGATTCCGTTAGAGTTTTCGTATGAATAATCATGTGAAACATCCGATTTTTTCACTCCGAATACGGCATAGCCGATTCCGGGGACGTCTTTTGCAAGGAATCTTATTGCAGCGGGTTTTACTATCCTGACGCGCAGATGAAAATCTTTTATGGAATCGTCATTGAGCCATGTATTGATCTTTTCATCCATTAATGCGAGAGGTTCTGCAATAACTTCATCAACATCGCAAATTCCTATTTCAAGTTTGAGGCAGTCGCCGTCCTTTTTTGCATCAATATCATAGATTTTTATGATTTCGGGAAGCTTTCCCTGTTTGGCCATCTCAATCATTCCCAGGATGCCGGCCTTGTCCATCTCCGAGTCGAGATAGTTTTCAGATTGCATCGGTTCGATAATTTCATATGGAACGGTGTTTCCATCCGCATCTACAATCTCGACAGAGCAGGAGCCGATGGGCATCAGAATGTCTGCGGTAACAACTTGGGTTGCCTGCCGGCTTGCCGGGTTATAGACAAGAATCGACGAGAACAGCTTTGAAGAGTCCACAATAGAAGAGGTATTGATATTCATCCCTAGGCTGGTGAGGCCGTGCCGTGCGGCATTCTCTCCGATCTGCATGACCTGATCAAAACGCGAGTGCATTTCTTCATGAACCTCATCGATCGAGCAGCCGCAGATGGAGTCGTGAGGGTGGCATTCCAGAAGCAGTTTCCAGGCCCTTTTCACAAAAGGATAGATATCGCTGATGAGCCAGGAGTCTTTCAATGCCCTCACTTCTGCGCCCGTTCCTTTAAGCAGACGAGCCCATGCCGAAGCCGGTTCGGCAAGCTTTTCAAGAAGAGTTTCGCATGCATGATTATCCTGCTTTATCCACATCCTCATGGAGAGAACGCCCGGCAGCAGATGATTTCTGGCGGGAGAGCGCAGTTCTCCCTTTATGACGGGCAGTTTCAGGTTTTGCCTGTCCACTTCTGAAAATATCCCGTCAAAATATTGAGTAAGCGTCGAATGAATTATTTTATGTTCTTTCAGTACCTTGCAGGCCTTTTTGAGATGGTCCGGCGTCGTCCTGTCGGGTTCAAGGTGGTCGGTCCCCTGCATTAGAAGCACATGGCCGGTTTTTATGTGAGGCAGAAGCGAATCGATGATTGCCTTAAGCTCATTCGGTGAATTTTCCCCGGTCTTTGCCGGATAGAAACTCGCATTTCCATAATGATCCCTGAGGTATGACAGAAGCACGCCTGTTCCGTCAGGCGCCTCCCATATCAGCTCTACCGGCTCATCTGACAGACCCCTGGCAAGTGATGCGCCCCTGAAACCGAATCCGGCAAATATCTGGGGAAGCTGGCTGATGTGGCCGAATGTATCCGGAATATACCCTATGGGCATGACGGCACCGAACTTCCTGCAGTCGGCTTTTCCGATAATCAGGTTTCTTATTATGGCCTCGCCGCTTACCAGAAACTCATCGGGCAGGCAACGCCACGGGCCTATCAGTATGCGTCCTTTCTTTATGAAGGCCTTCAGTTCAGCTTCTTTTTCAGGTCTTATGTCCAGATAGTCTTCAAGAACCACCGTCTGGCCGTCGAGCATGAAATGTTTATACTCCGGATCGCTTTTAAGAATTTCCAGCAGCTTGTCCATCAGATGGACAAGTCTCATCCTGAACGTCTGGAAGGTCTGATACCATTCCCTGTCCCAGTGGGTGTGGGATATTATGTGTATTACGGCCATTGTTAGGCTCCTTTCATAATTCAGCTACAGTTCCACCTTTTCTTTCATCAGGGACTGCGCCTCGATAAGTGCCTCATGCCTTATCGTAATCGGGAAGCGGTTATGCAGGGGGCTTATCCTCGCGCCAATCTCCCCGCATTTATAGAAGAGCATCGAGAGAGGCTTCATGAAATTGCTGAGCTTTGCACCGTGCTTGAATTCTTCCAGGGTCTCGTTGTCCCATCCGCCGAAAAACGCATAGAGGAAGCTGAACAAGAACATCCCGGGTACTGCACCTACAAAGAACAGTATCATGCTGGTGATCTGATCGCATTTCCACGTGTATGTACCGAAGACACGCAGGATGCCGTACATCACGGCTCCCGACAGCAGCGGCGCACCGATCGACTGCCAGAAATAGAAGCGCTGCTTGAAGCAGACTTTATTGTTAACAAAATACGAGACGATGTCTTTTGTCAGAAGTCCTACGAAATAGGCTATTATTAGTCCGACCACCTGGTATTTGTCCATCAGTACGAAGACAAGCGTTACCCTTATCGCCTGCTCCATCGTGCACAGGGCAGTAATGAGCCACGGTTTGTTGGCGCCCCTCTGCACGTTGTCTCCTATCCAGGAAGGATATTGTATCGTGCCCCATATCATGAGCGGTATGGAATAAAGGGCAGCCCTGGCGAACTGTGGGCCGGTTGCACCCAGGATGAACCTGTCTGATACGGCAAGCAGGAAAGAACCCAGGAAAGCGCTTATCATGCCGCCGTATTTATAGGCAAGAGTCGCATAATACTGGCTGAGGATCTTCCTTCCCCTGGAAAATGCTTCGGAAATTGCTGGCATCAGGTTGTTGTACAGCGTTCCGATGACCTGAAATGCAAAGACGAAGTTCTTGGCGAGCATCCAGTTTCCCCATATCTCGGTGTAGTTTATGAGCTTTGTCTGGGTGATCAGTATTTCGAGGGCCTGGGCTCCTGAGACCACGAGGGATCCCATCATGTCGAAAACGCCGAACTTGAGGCTCTTCTTGACCACTTCCCAGTCGAAATGAGCCAGAAAGAGCAGTTTCATGCTGTAACCGACCCTGCGGTAGAGGATATAGCCGATGATGAATGTAAGGAGTTCCGTTCCATAAAGCGCAAATGCCATGCCCAGCGCCCCGCCCAGAGCGGGACCGATCATTGGATTTGAAAGTCCCCATTTGTACACGGGATAGACAACAATGAGCTGGGCTATAATAGGAAAGACGACTGCAAATCCTATGTCCACGATCTGTGCGTAATCGAAGCGCTGGAAGCCTGTAAGTGCGTAGCGCATCAGCTGGTATATGCCGGGCATCTGAATTATTGCGTGCGTTATGATTATCCATGTGTAAATGGCATAGGTTGTTTTGGGCAGGAAAAAGCTGGAAAGCGCCACAAAGATTGTTACCTGAAGAGCTCCTGTCAGCATTTGCCACCAGACATACATCTGACCGAACTGAATGCCTTTTCTGGGGTCTTTTATACGGTATTCGCTCAGGAACTTGACAAAAGCAAAACTGGTACCCATGTCGAAGAACATCCATGCCACCTCGAAAAACTGCAGCACTCTGAACCACAGTCCGAGTCCCTGTGCGGAAGGCAGAAGGAATGATGGAAGAATGAGGTTTTGATAGATGATAAGCGGGACAAAAAGAATCAAACCTATTGTAAGTGCAAACAGAAATCCGCCAAGCGGCCTGTGGAAACCTATGTTTTCCCAGTCGGTTCCCTGTTCGCGCTCTTCATAATTTTCCCGGTTGCTGACGATTGAATCAAGGGCCTCAGGGTGTTTCCTGCTGTAGCGTCTGACGATTACGAACAGGCCGAAGAATGTCACATTTATAAGTAGAAGAAGGGTGATGATTGTCATCTGCTCATCTTTGTGGGGGACTGGTGATGCGGGATAATCGGCAAATGACTGGGGTGTTCGTCCCGAAGCGCTTACAGTAAGATTATAAATGAAATAATTGAAATAAGGCCATTCCTGAAAGTCTTTGTTTAAGAGTTCATCCCTGCCGTCTTTGTCTCTTGACATCACAAGGTGAGGTGTCAAAATATAGACTTGGCCTTTACCCAGTGCGGACTTTCCGAGGATTGTTTCCTTGCTTTCGTATCCGTAAACGAGTGTATTCAGTTTCATACCGCTGATTTCGGTGCGTTCTCTGACCTGGGGTGCACTGTTCCATACGATATCGGTAACAACAGAACCAGCGGCGCCTGGAAGGTTGTCGATGCTTTCCTCTTTTTTCAGCAGTTCTTCCACTACAGGGGTTTCAAACAGCTTCTTCAGCTGTTCCTGGCTTATCTGCGGACCCATGATAAGTATAAGGCCCGCGCCTTGTTTGACTTTTAACGAGATATTTTCTGGATCTGGAATCGAGTTGTTCAGAACATACACATCCGCATCAGAAGAAGGTGTTATTTCAAAATCCTTTGCCAGACTGAGCGCCCGTGTGACACTTCCCTCAGGGCCTGCATAAAACACTTTCAGTCCGCTTCCTGCAAACGAAGCTTCAGGCAGCAGGAATACTGCAAGAAGAATGAAAGCACTTATGAATAAACTTATATTTCTCCGGACGAAAAAATTAGATACGGGGTTATTCATAGCGGTGCCTTATCCCTTGAAACCGTTATCTTTAATGACCCGGCTGAACCAGTGCCCGCTTTCCTTTATAATTCGCTCTTGTGTTGGATAATCGACATAAACAAGGCCGAACCTCATCGTGTAACCAAAGGCCCATTCGAAATTATCCAACAGAGACCAGTGGAAGTATCCTTTGACGGGAATACCTTCGGATATGGCCCGGTGCACCTGCTTCAAGTGGTCCCTGACATAGCGTATTCGGCGCTCATCGCGGACGCGACCGTCAAAGTCGACGCCGTCCGGTACGGGTATGCCGTTTTCGGTTATGATTATTTTCCCGGGCTTATAATCTTCCCACACCCTCTTGATGATTTCATAAAAGCCTTCGGGATATATCTCCCACATCATCGAATATTCATTGCCCTCTGGCTGCACCTGTGTCGCTTCCACAAAGGGGAAATCCGGGTCGTGTTTGAAAACACCGCGCGTATAATAATTGATTCCGAGAAAATCGACAGGTTTGCTCATTATTTTAAGGTCTTCGGATTTTATTTCGGGGAAGAAACCGCCGAAAATCGATAGCATGTCTTCGGGATAGCTTCCTTTAAATACAGGGTCCAGAAACATGCGGTTGAAAACACCATCCATGTTCCGGGCAGCTTTTGCATCTTCGTCAGAGCCGGTCGCTGGGTGTACGGGGCTCAAGCTTAATACTATGCCTATTTGAGAATCTTCCGGCAGTACTGCGCGCATGACTTCAAGTCCGAGTCCATGTGATAGGATCAGGTTATAGGCTGCATTCATTGCCGCGACGGGGTCCTGCCTGCCGGGTGCGTGTTCACCCATGAAATATCCGGCAATGGCGACAACGAAAGGTTCGTTATGTGTTATCCAGTTTTTTATACGGTCGCCGAATTTGTCTGCGAGGATTTTTGCATATTCCGAGAAATGAACTGCCGTGTCGCGGTTGGCCCATCCGCCTTTGTCTTCAAGCGCCTGCGGAAGGTCCCAGTGATAAAGCGTCGGGTAGGGTGTGATGCCTTTTTCAAGAAGCCTGTCGATAAGCCTGTCATAGAAATCAAGGCCCTTATGATTCACCATGCCGGTTCCTGCCGGCAAGATGCGGGGCCATGAGAAGGAGAAACGGTAAACGTTAAGTCCCATGGCCTTCATCAGGTCGATGTCTTCGGCATAACGATGGTAATGGTCATCTGCAATTTCACCGGATGAGCCATCCTTGATTTTTCCGGGTATGCGGCAGAAGGTATCCCATATGCTTTCCCCCTTGCCGTCTTCATTCCATGCGCCTTCTATCTGATATGATGCGGTTGCCGAGCCCCACATGAAATTTTCAGGAAATTTGTATTCAGCCATCTTAACCTCCATCAAATGATATTGAATCACGCTAAACGCGCAGTAAATAAATGTCAATCATCAAGCTTAAGGCGACTTCATTGACGCAGCTTGCAGGCTTATGGTAGGTCAATAATTGTGGGACTTTCGATAAAGACTATATTGAACATACTGTTTCGTTCGCTGTTCATACAGGGTGCATGGACATTCAAGAACATGCAGTATATCGGTTTTATCTTTTCGATTGCACCCGGAATCAGGGCATTGAAATCAGTGAATCCTCAAATAAGGGAAGAACTTGGCAGCAGATATTTCAACTCACAGCCCTATATGGCGCCTGTCGCCGAAGGGATTTATCTGAACCTTGTCGAGCATGGAAACGCGGCTGATGCGGCCAGGGTTCTTCCTTCCGTCTCCTGCGCGCTTGCCGCTCTTGGTGACAGCTTCTTCTGGGCCGCGCTCAAACCGATTCTGTGCCTTCTGTGCCTTATTCTGGGGCTTTCAAGCTGGCTCTGGGGGATACTCATAGCAATCCTTATCTATAATGCTATTCATTTTGGGATAATGGGGTGGGGATTCTGGGAAGGATACAGGAATGGACCTCAGGGCGCTCTCGCCGTAGGAAAGATTGTCTCTATTGAAAGAGCAGATAAGATTTCACTTTTGATTCCCTTATTATGCGGGATCTGTCTTGTAATAGCACCTGGAAAACTCGGGGTGGAATATTATATAGCAATACCGGTTTTCATGTTAAGTATGCTGGCTTTTTACAAAAAGATTAATTTTTTATTAATTTTTTATGGGCTCTTTATTCTTATACTGATAATGACGATTATAGGAATATAAGAATAAAAATTTATGAAACAGGAAAAGATTATCATACCGAACAAATTGGGAATGCACGCCAGATCTGCGGCAAGTTTCGCCAAGATGGCGGCTTCATTCAGATCGAAAATCGAGGTTGCCAAAGACCATGTCAAGGCGGACGGCAAGAGCATCATGGAACTTCTAACCATATCTGCAGCTATGGGTACCGAGATTACAATCAGTGTTTCAGGCGAAGATGAAGAAGTGGCATTATCGGCACTTTCAAAGCTCGTGAAAGAAGGGTTTGGAGAAATGCTGTGAAACAGCATCATGTCCACATACTGCACGGGGTAGCCGCTTCGGCCGGTATTGCAATCGGCAATGCAGTCATAATAGACAGAAAGACAATAGAGCGTTACCCTAAAATTCGCATTACAGAAGGCCTTGTCGAAGACGAAATCAGGCGTTTTGATAATGCGATTGAAGCATCATACAAACAGATAGAGGAAGCGAAGAAAAAGCTTGAATCCCATAATGCGGTCAAGGATCATGCATTGATTCTGGAGACCCATCTGCTGATGCTCAGGGACCCGTC
This sequence comes from Desulfomonilia bacterium, assembly GCA_036567785.1. Classification (NCBI taxonomy): domain Bacteria; kingdom Pseudomonadati; phylum Thermodesulfobacteriota; class Desulfomonilia; species Desulfomonilia bacterium. Next base: position 21,255 of record DATCTV010000027.1, read on the forward strand.
ACTTATCGACAGAGTGAATAAACTTGTCAGGAAAAACCTTATCAACGCTGAATGGGCGTTGAAAATAGCACTTCAGGATATTGAAGAAAGTTTTGCCTCAATCGGTGACGACTATATCCGGAGCAGGGTAGCCGATACGAATTTTGTAGGCGAACGTATCATGATGAATCTTATTGGCCGCGAGATCAAGGGATTCCACCTGGTGGATAAAAGCATAATCGTATCGCATGACCTGTCTCCGGCTGATACGGCGATGCTCAGCAAGGATCATGTCCTCGGGTTTGCAACCGATGTCGGAGGTCCGACATCCCATACGGCGATAATCGCCCATTCGCTTGAAATTCCAGCCGTCGTGGGACTCGAAAAGGCCTCGACGTCTATCAACCCCGGTGACAAGCTTATTCTTGACGGCATATCGGGCGTAGTCATCGTGAATCCTACTGAGAACCAGATATCCGATTACGAGCAGCGGGCAAAGTCACACCTTACCCTTGAGCTCAAATTGAAGGAAAAGGCCAGGGAGCCCGCAGTAACTATTGATGGAACAAAAATCAGCGTGCTAGGTAATCTTGAATTCAGGGAAGAAGTGAAGACGGTCCTTGACCATGGGGCTGAGGGTATTGGTCTCTACAGGACTGAATTTCTGTATATAAACCGTGAAATCATACCTACCGAAGAAGAACACTTTCAGGCATACAAGGCCGTCGTCGAGACCGTCTCACCGTTTCCGACAACAATCAGGACGCTGGATCTCGGGGGAGACAAGCTAAATTCAAACCTGGGGGATATGAAAAAAGAGACGAATCCCGCAATGGGATTGAGGGCCATAAGGCTTTGTCTGAAAGAACCTGAGCTGTTCAAAACTCAGCTGAAAGGCATATTGAGGGCGAGCAACTACGGGAACACGTCAATTATGTTTCCCATGATTTCAGGCATAGAAGAACTGCACAGGGCATTGGAGATACTTGAGAAAATCAAGCATGATTTCAGGAGGAAGGGGATACCGTTCGATGAAGAAATCAATGTGGGCATAATGGTCGAGGTCCCGTCCGCGGCGATAATAGCCGACCTTCTGGCCAAGGAAGTTGACTTCTTTTCGATAGGAACCAATGATCTTATACAGTATTCGATAGCTATCGACCGCGGAAACGAATATGTGAACTACCTTTACGACCCTCTTCACCCGGCGGTTCTGAGGCTTATCAAATACATTGTTGATTGTGCGCACAAGGAAGGCATCACGGTGTCCATGTGTGGTGAGATGGCTGGAAGAACAATATACACACCGATCCTGCTGGGAATGGGAATAGACCAGTTCTCAACGAATGCCTTTGCCATCTCCCATGTAAAAGAAATGATAAGGAAGATTGACCTTACGAACTGTGCAAATATCGTTAATTCCCTGCTGGAAATGAAGACGGCAGAGGAGATACAGGCGTTCATTTTTGAGGAGTACAAGAGACATTCTGATTTCGAGACCATTCTTGACTGAGTGTTTCATTGTCCACTGAGATGATAAGATACTATGTTTAAAGTGTGTTATAATACCCTGGATAAAGGAATATCCCAGTGAAACAGGAGATTAAGACCAAGACACTTTGCCATAATTCAAAGGCAAGGTTCTCTTATGATATAAGTGAAACCTATGAGACGGGCATTGTGCTGTCCGGTTCGGAAGTCAAGTCTTTAAGGCAGGGCGGTGCAAGCATGAAGGACTGCTATGCCGTTGTAAGAAACGGCGAGATGATACTCCTTAACCTTCATGTCAACCCTTATCTTCAGGCGAACATATTCAACCATGACCCGAGGGCGCCGAGGAAACTCCTGCTTCACAAACGGGAGATATTGAGACTTTCAGGTAAAATCAAGGAAAAAGGGCTTACCCTTGTACCTTTATCGATATATCTGAAGGGAAGCCACATAAAAGTCGAACTGGGACTGGCTAAAGGTAAAACATCCCCGGATAAAAAGAATGCAATCAAGGAAAGAGACATCAGGCGTGACATGCAGAGGGAACTTAAAAATATCGGGAGATAACAGAAAAGTGAATTCATTTGATGAGATTAGAAATATCGATGTTGAAAAAATCCTGAAGAAGGCACTCTCCGGAGGGGGTGATTTCTCTGAAATATTTGCAGAAAAAAGGACAGGGACCGTCATTTCATCAGAGGCGAAAAGGATTGAAAAGTTCAATCTTACGAGTGATTTCGGCATCGGCATCAGGGTGGTGAGAAAGGACGTCAGCGCCTATGCCTATACCAATGACATCAACAGTCTTTTCGAACTGGCATCAACGGTAGCCGAATCAATAAAAAGCGGAGAGAAGGGCGGTGTAGTAACCCTGGAGAAAAGGTCTGCGCCGAAGGTTACTCAGGAAAAAATTCTTTCATGTTCAGTCGAACCGGAGAAGAAGATCTTTCTTGTAAAATCCGCAGAGGAATGTGCATGGAAACATGACAGCAGGGTCGTTCAGGCCAGAGTTATGTATTCTGATTCGAACAGGCAGATTTTTGTTGCAAATTCCAATGGATTTACCTGTGAAGATGATACCGGTGCAATAGTTTTCCTTGTCCAGTGCGTGGTTTCAGACGGCCACATTATGGAAACCGGATATGAGCCGATGGGAGGCGCACGAGGTTTCGAGATTTTTGAGGAGACGGCTCCGGAAGAAATCGCCCGAAGGGCAGTGGCAAGAGCGATACAAACCCTTGCTGCCAGGAGCGCACCGGCAGGGCTGATGCCTGTTGTGCTTTCAAGCGATGCAGGTGGGACAATGGTACATGAGGCCATAGGGCATGGTCTGGAAGCCGATTTTGCGGGCCAGGGCCTTTCAGTCTATTCGGGGAAGATCGGTGAACAGGTGGCGTCCAGTGCGATAACGGTAATAGACGACGGGACAATTCCGGGAAGAAGGGGAAGCATAGGGTGTGACGACGAGGGAACGCTTTCAGAAAAGACTGTTCTTGTGGAAAACGGGATACTGAAATCATATATGACCGATCTTATCTCCGCGGTAAAATATGACCTCAGACCGACTGGAAACGGGCGCCGCGAGTCGTTCAGACACAGGCCGGTTCCGAGAATGACGAATACCATGATCGCTCCGGGAAAGGAAACGCCGGACGATATCATCAGGCTGGCCGAAACCGGGATTTATGTCAAGAAAATGGGCGGAGGTCAGGTAAATCCGGTAACCGGGGATTTTGTATTTGAAGTTTCCGAAGGATACATGATTGAAAAGGGTAACATAGGCGAGCCCATAAGAGGGGCTACACTCATAGGAAACGGTCCGAAGATACTCCTGTCGATTGAGCATGTCGGCAGCGATCTGGGCTGGGGCATAGGCACCTGCGGCAAAGACGGACAGGGCGTGCCTGTCGGGGATGCGCAGCCTACGCTTTTAATACCCGAAATTACCGTGGGAGGTAAAATTCATGAAGAATAGAAAGATGTTACTGACGGTTTTAATTATGTTCACAATACTGGGAATGGGCGGTTGCGCATTTGTAACAATCGACCTCATGAGTCTTATGAGGATTCCCAGCATGCATGAACGGGTTCTTTACAAAGGTACTGACGGCAAGGTCCTTGTTGTGGAAATTCTGGGTCTTATAACAACCACAGGGGTCAGGCAGATGTTTTCTTCCCAGGAAGGGACATATGAACGTCTTGACGCCATATTGAATATTGCAGACAAAGATCCCTCAATTAAAGCCATGGTAATAAAGATTGATTCCCCCGGGGGTTCTGTAACTGCGTCGGACCTGGTGTACAGACGGATTGTAGATTTCAAGACCAAAAAGAAAATTCCTGCCGTTGCCTGCATAACGAACATGGGTGCATCAGGGGCATATATGATCGCCCTTTCAGCGGATAGGATAGTGGCATTGCCTACATCGATGGTGGGAAATGTGGGAGTATTCATTCCATTCATAAGCTTTCAGGGTCTGATGGATATGCTGGGAGTACGCGACGAGACGATAGCATCAGGCAAATACAAGGTTGCAGGCTCGCCGAAGAAGGACATGACTGAAGAGGACAAGGCGATATACAAGGCCATAATAGATGAAATGTATGCCGATTTTATGGCGAAGGTGAAGAAGAACAGACCTGCAATGACGGATGAAGACATCAAAATAGTCGGTGACGGAAGAGTCATGGCGGCAAATACAGCCGTCAGTTATCACGCAATTGATGAAGTGGGATATTACGAAAACGCGGTTAAATCGGTAGAGAAACTTGCTGGGATAACAAATCCCACAGTTGTTGTGTATCGAAGGGACGGGGAAAAACAGGGCGGATTCTATTCCTGGCCTTGATCGATAAATCGAATTCAAGACGGCAGGTATGGTATAAACCATATCTGCCGTCTTCTTTTGTCGGGATTCAATAAAACCCGTTCAGCAGTTTAAGGTTCGCCTCCTTGAGTCTGTTGGCGAGACCTGTAATAATCTTATCGGCAATTTCGGGGTTTTCATGGATCATCTTTTCAAAGCCGATATCTTTAACGTTCATGATTTCGACAATGCTTCTGCCTATGGACCTGATGGTAGCGCTTCTCGGCTCATCCAGTATGATGCTGATTTCACCGAAGTATTCACCCACGTTGTTAATGACAGCAATCGATTTTCCTTTCTTTGATACCTCCAGTCCTCCCTCTGTCTGGATGAGTCTGAATACTTCCATACCATAAGTGTCCTCTTCGATAATGATTTCACCGTCAGCATATTCACGTACATCCAGGTTTATTACTTCAGTGTAGGGTATGTTGGCTTCTGCTATCGAGGTGGTCTGTTCAAGCTGCATATAGGCAGACTTAAGTATAATCGATACAAAGGACGGGTTTGTATATGAAATATCTTCTATGTTTTCGCATCGGTAAGTGGCTATTCTCGATGTTTTTCTGGCCCTGGCGGTGGTGCTGTAATTGATTCCCCTGAAATAATTTTCAAGCCCGAATACATCATGGTCTGTAAGAATTCTGATGGTTTTATCAAGCTGGCTTATGCGCACTTCACCATCAAGGATAACATAGAAATACTCGTTGGGATCACCTTCCCGGACGATGATTTCGCCCGGTTGATATTCTTTGACAACAACGGCCTGGATAAAGTTGGATTCCGGCATAATTGGTGTTTCGGAAATGCATGGAAAAAACTTTACATTTTACTGTAAAGGCCAATAATTTTTATATTGTTCAATGATACTTTCAAGCTCGCTGCATTCTTCAGACGCAATTACAGGCGCGCTTTGACCTTTTAGAACATTTATGACTTCCGATATGGATTCCTTCTGGCCCTCCAGACTGTAACCGCCCTCAAGGACGTAAACCACAGGGGCGTTTACAGTGTTTGCCGCATCCTTTATAATCCCTGCCAGCATCCCGAACCCATGGCTTGAAAGCTGCATGCCGCCTATGGGATCGGCCACATGAGCGTCAAATCCGGCTGATACGAGTACTAGTCCCGGTTTGTATGCTTTAAGGACAGGTGCCAGGACATAATTGTAAATTGATGCGAACTCTCCGTCAGTCTTGCCGTGGCCCAGCGGACAGTTGACTGTGAACCCCTCCCCTTTGCCGCGTCCTGTTTCCTTCAGTCCGCCTGTACCAGGATAATAGGGGTATTGATGGCTTGAAAAATAAAGTACGGAATCGTCTTCATAAAAGCTGTCCTGCGTTCCGTTTCCATGATGGACGTCAAAATCGATTATCATGACCTTTTCTATCCCGAATTCCGAACGTGCCTTTTGTGCTGCAATGGCGACATTGTTGAACAGGCAGAATCCCATTGCCCTGTCATGAAGGCTGTGATGCCCGGGGGGTCTTACGAAAGCAAAACCGCTGGTTATTTCCTTCTTGAGGGTCATATCAACCAGTTTGATAAGGCTTCCCGCGGCCTTCAGGGCTGTATTGAAAGATTCTGACGAATATGCAGTATCAGGGTCGAGGTAACCGCTTCCTCTTTCACAGCTTCTTTTTACTAGCTCGATGTACTCTTTCGTATGGTTGAGATGGATGTCCTCTATCGAGGCATTAACCGGGGTTACAAGCTGAATTCCCTCTCCCGGCGGCGAAAAAAGCGAGTGGATATATGGGATGCGGTAAAGAGTTTCCGGGTGGTTTTCCCCGGTATCGTGGTTCATGAAAACAGGATCGGAAACAATTCCTATCACTGGTACCTCCGGTTTTTCATCATGTGCCCGATTATATAAACCCGGGATAAGCAAGTGATTTGAAATTAAGCCAAAAGAGAGGTTGTGGCAAGATATAAAAATAAAATTTGTTTTTCTGAAGATGTAAGAAAAATTGTGAAAAACCATTATAACATCATAAATGAGCAATCATATCTGCTGCTCATTCATGATGTCGGTGATCCTTGACGTGCCCCTATTTTTTCAGCAGTTTTTTCCGTTTATCATCGGAATCGAGTCCGAGCTGACCGCCGGGGTTCATGATGTTGTTCGGGTCGAAGTGGTGTTTGAGCGTTCTGAGTACGGCCATTTGTTCGGGTCCGAGGTGAGAGTCCATCCAGGGGCCGATAAGTCTTCCCACTCCATGGTGATGACTGAGGGAACCTCCATGCTTCTGTATTGCATCTATAATGCCTGCATGGAATTCCCTGAATTCTTCCGGGTCATCCAGTTTTAATATAAAAATAAAATAGAGATTGGTGCCCTGCGGATAGAAATGCGAAGCGTGGGTCATGCACATTGTACGCGGTCTGGCCTTTATGTACTTGCGTACACCCATATGAAGATTGTGCAGGTTGTCCCATGTGACGCCTGCCTCGAGTGTATCTATCTGTATGCCGTAATCACCAAGATCTTCTCTCATATATGGTTCGGTATAGCGTGTTTTTTCCCACTTCTTGACGGCATAACCGCTCAGGTTTATCGCCCCGTGTTTTTTGACTATACAGGCTATCTTGGATTTGACCAGTTTCGTGTAATCCGCATCACCTTCAGAGTTACCAAGGCAGAGGCAGCGTTTCATGGGCATAAAACCTTTTTTCTGCAGGAACTTGTCGACAAAACCGGGCATGCCGTAAAGCTTCAGTCCCCTGTCCGTTTCTTCAGGGTCAGATATGCGGTAGATCGCGGGTTTTCCGAACTCGGACTGCATAATTTCACGGCTTGCCTCGACTGCAGCTTCCCATGATGGAAACATGTAGCCGAAACGCTGACGGTTTTGAGGCATATAACGGAATATCTTCATAGTGCATTCAACGAGGATTCCGAATGTGCCTTCGGAGCCTTTCATTATGTCGTTGATCTTGGGTCCGGTCGCTGTTGCTGGAAAGTCCAGAGTTTTGAAGTTGCCTACGGGTGTAACGTACTCCTGGCTGAACACTATGTCGTATGCGTCTCCATAATAAGTGGATGCCTGGCCCGAACCCAATGTAACGATCCATCCTCCGACAGTTGAATATTCGAATGACTGGGGAAAGTGTCCGCATGTATATGCAAGCTTTGTCCCGAAGAGGGTTGGCGCATTGTTCAACGCATGCTCATAAGCCGGGCCGAACATGCCGGGCTGGACAAGAGCTGTCTGGTTCAGCTCGTTAATTTTGAGCAGCTTGTTCATGTGTGTGCTGAGTACGAGTGTGACCCCGCCTTTTGCAGGCTTGCATCCGAAGTTAACTGATGATCCCGCAGCAAAAACGGTTACAGGAATTTTTTCGCTGTTGCAATATTCAACTATTTTCGCGACATCATGCTTATCCCTGGGATGAAGGACTACATCTGCAATTTCACTTATAATGCCTTTCCTCAGTTCAAGCATTTCCTCCGTAGTTTTGCCGTATGAGAATCTGACGCGTGAAAAATCATCAAGTGATACATTCTCATTACCCACGATTGCTGAAAGCTTTTCTATCTGCCCGGGATTCAGTGCCGGCGGTCTGTTCAAAACCACCCGTGTATTTCCTTCATCCTTCTTCTTTTTAAAATCGTCATCAGTCAGTCCGAATTCTTCTTTCATCATTTCATACCAGTGGGCACTCGGATGCTTGAAATGGTTGGGATCTCCGTATTTAAAAATAGACCTGTAGGAACCTGTTGCCGGTGCCGTTTCCGTCCATGATGGGATGAAGTGATTTTTTCCAAACATAATAACTCTCCTTTAATAAGGTATTAAATCCTATTCGGCAGGTACCCTGAGCAAGTTTACCGTTTCTTCAATTTCGTCACTGATGCGTTTTGTATTCCAGTGCAATTCGCGGCCTGCCGTTTCGGCAACTTTTTCAAGTATATCGGTACCCGGATTTCCAAGTGTCGCTATCCCTGTCCTTCGAAGAACGATATCCGATAGCTTTTGCGCCATTTCATTTCTCACGGCATGTGAAACCTGTGCAAGGATTTCTCCATCACTGTCAAGAACATCTGTCAGATGCTTCTCTGACCTGGCGATTCCCATAACGTCAAAGCATTCCGTACCGTAGTTTCTGCCGAGATATTCCACGGTCTCTCCTGAAAAGTCCCTGTTGTTTTTCTGAAGGTCATACATGAAGGTGTTCATGTCCTTGATCTCGCAGCCCCAGAGATATTTTCTGCCGGTTATAGCTGCCCCTGCGGGAATGCCCATTTTATGCATAACCAGATTCATGCAGTTTTCAGCCAGATTACGGCTTGTAGTATACTTTCCGCCTTCAACGGTGACCAATCCGTCCAGGCCTTCATTTTTATTATCATAAATTTCATATTTTCTGGAACTTGAATATGTCTCCTCTGTCTGCTCCTCGACCAGCGGGCGGAGTCCGCCAAAGGCATATCTGACATCCTCATATGACAGACTGCCGTCGCCAAAAGACATGTTAACTTCATTGATCAATTCAATAATGCTCTCTTTTGTAACCCTGTAATCATCAGGAGAACCCGAATATGGTTTGTCCGTAGTGCCGATAAGGGTGTGGTTTCTCCACGGAATAAGGAAGAAGTGCCTTCCTTTTGGCGTAATCGTGCCGACAACGTATTTTCCTGAAAGCATTTTCTTGTTCGTTATTATGTGGATACCTTCAGAACGCCTGAGCGAGCATGAAGAACCTGGTTTTGCCAGTCCGAGTATGATGTCGGCCCATGGTCCCCCGCAGTTTATCGTTATCTTTCCCCGTATTTCATGGGTGGCGCCGTTAAGTGTGTCGGTGACCTTGACCCCTGTAACGCGGTTATCTTCAATCAGGAATCCGTTGACAAGTGTATAATTTGCAGCCTTTGCTCCGTAAGAAACTGCTGATTTGATAAATGCGAGCGTAAGGCGTTCGGGGAAAATGCTTGTGCAGTCGTAGAATATAGAAGCCCCGGTCAGTCTGTCTTTTCTCACATTCGGTTCATTAATGAGAACTTTATCCTTTGACATGCTGTGATGGTAGGGAACCTTCTTGCTCTTGTCCCAGGTAAAACCTTTATCGAAGGAGAGCATATCATACAGGAGCATGGCCACCTTCATTACGCGTTTTCTGTTTGATATCGGCAAAGAGCTGTGTGTCATCATGATTGGGGTGGGATAAACAAAATTCGGGGCGATGTTTTCCAGCACACGCCTCTCTCGCAGCGATTCCCTTACAAGGCCGAATTCTCCGTTCGCCAGATATCTGAGTCCCCCGTGAATCAGTTTTGAGGTGACAGAAGAAGTGGCCCAGGAAAAGTCTTTTTTTTCAACAAGTGCAACCTTAAGTCCTCTTGTCGCCGCGTCATAGGCAATCGATGCCCCGGTAATACCGCCTCCAATTACAATAATGTCGAAGTGTTCGCCCTGGTAATTATCAATAAATCTTTTCATAGCTCAGACTCCTGAGTTTTATTAAGATATTCTCTTGTCGCGTTTTCAGTAAATTCAAGGATTTCCTTCATTATGCTTCTGGCTCTTAATGCATCGCTGTTGTTGAGGGCCTTGAAAATCTCCTTATGGAATTTTTCTGTCCTTTTTACATTTTTTTCATTGTTGAAATAGAGATAGCTAAGGTCGCGGTATGTCTGATTAAAGAAATTAAGCAGTATTATATACAGTATGTTTTTTGTAGATCTGGCTATCAACTGATGAACCAGCAGGTCTTTTTCCTGAATTGGAATGGATGAATCCTGAACGGCCTTTTCAAGCTCGGCAAGGTCTATTTCCGTACGCCGTTGGGCGGCAAGCCCCGCCATTTCCGTGCATAAGGTATTGCGGGCTTCAATGAGAGAGAAGAATATGTCCTTGTTAACAGAGCCGTTCCCGTGTGCGATAATGCTCTTAATAAGCTCCAGATTGCCGTTCATGGCGAAATCCTTAACATAAACACCATTTCCGTGCTGAATTTCGAGGAGACCATGTGTTTCAAGTCTTCTTATGGCTTCACGCACCGTGGCACGGTTTACTCCAAAAGTGAGTGCGAGTTCGCGCTCGGACGGAAGCCTGGACCCGGGCTGTATTTCGCCCCTGATTATCTTCCCCTCTATCACCCCGGCTATCTCTTCATGAAGCCTTGTCCTGGTCAACGGCTCGGCAAATATTTCCGGTACAGTCACATATGCTCCTATAAATGGTTGGGTGGTACAGTGGTTGAACCAATAAATTAAAAATACTGAGATTTCAAGAAAATATTTTTCTTTTTTATTATAAAATTATATTAATATTTATGAGGGGATTGCATGAAACCATCGTACAGAATGATCTGGATTATGGCTCTGATTGGTATCTTTATCACTTCAGGCTGCTCAAATGATAAAGAAGAAAGCGGTTCCGGTTCTGGGCGTTCGCTGTTCCGTAGTGACAATATTCCTCCTGTTCCGGGGAAAAAAATTACATTAACGCAGAAGACTCCCCAGAACATAGTAGTTACGTGGGATGCATCCTCTGATTATGAAACGCTTCAGAAGAACCTGCAATACAAGCTTGTTTATTCAGCAAGGAACAATATAGGCACTGTCGATAGCGCAGAAAGAAACGGTACGGTAGTTATGGGATGGACCCCCGGGACTCTGTCAAGGCAGGTTAAAGGCTTGCCATCAACCGGTGCTTATTATTTTACGGTACTTGTAAGAGATGAGGCAGGCAATATGGCTGTATATGTTCCCCAATCCCTGTCCGCTCAAGAGTCTAATCTCTCTGTTGCAAACATGTCGATGAGAGATGAAGCCGGAAACAAAACCGTTTTCACGCCGCGTAAATCGTCTGCTCATGACACGAATACACCTCAAGTCGTATCAGGCCTTGTTGTTAGCGATATAACATTTGACGGTGCCACTGTTTCATGGGAGCCTGCAGACGATGATGTTACACCGCCTGACAGACTGCAGTATAAGGTCATATATTCAACAAACCGGGATATGGATAATGTGAAAGATGCTGAAAATAACGGACAGTCTGCAATGGAGTGGACGGCAAATATAACTTCCCACAGGATAAGCGGCCTTGAACCTTCAACAACCTATTATATTGCAACTCTGGTAAGGGATGAGGCTGGAAATACGGCCATCTACGAGCCCCGTGAAGTAACGACAACATCACAGTCAGGCAAGGGTTCAGGTGAGTAAAGAAATCAGAGATATTAACAGTATGGAAGAAGAATGTACTTGCCGTATCTCTGATGAAATATATTCATAAAAGATCTGGAGGTCCGCATGTCTTTACCGAACAGGCAAAACCCGTATTCTTTTGACGACTTTCTTTCCTGGAGGAAATCCATAGATTATTACCTTGATGACAAATTTCTTCAGAAGGTTCTGAAGCATTTTTCCGCAGGCGACTGGGATGATGTGGACCATGAACTAAGGAGAATGTCGGCAGATGTATCTTTTAACTGGCGCGATCTCAGCGATGCCATAGCCGTCCCCGAAAAAAGACCTTATGTGATGCATTATGACGGCCATAATCACAGAATAGACAGGATTGTGAGGCCGGCGGAGACTCTTAAACTTGAAAAAGAGATATTTTCCCAGGCGATATTTTCTGAAAAAACTAATCCCTGGGTGCGCCTTGCCAAGATGTTTCTCATCTACCAGAACGGTGAGGCTTGCGTAGCCTGTCCCATGGTATGCACGGAAGGCCTGGTTGCACTCCTCGATCGTTATGCAGATACGCCGGTGCTTAAAAATATTCTCAGGCATTGCAAGGAAGGGATAAATGGCGATTTCGGCATTGGTGCCCAGTATCTCTCGGAGATACAGGGCGGATCAGATGTCCCTTCAAATCTTATTGAAGCTGTAAGGGATGGCGATGTCTGGCGGATATACGGAACAAAATTCTTCTGTTCGGCAACTCATGCCGATTATGCGGTTGTAACAGCAAAGCCTTCAGGCAGTGAAAAAGTTGGCCTTTTCATAGTCCCTTCATGGCTAGAGGGGGATAAGGAAAAAGAGAAAAGAAACGGTTTTACGATAGACAGGATCAAATGGAAGATGGGTACCAGCGAACTTACTACTGCCGAGATTACCTTTAATGGATCAATCGCATATCAAGCAGGCCCTCTGGACAGGGGTCTAGCAAATGTCGTCGGTATCGTTCTTACATATTCCAGGCTTACAGTGGGTCTGTCTGCGGCTGCAAGCATGACCCGTGCGGCGAGAGAGGCAAAGGGATATGCGGAAAGGAGATCGGCCTTCGGTTTAAATATTGATTTATTCCCCATGCTCAAAGGCCAGCTTTCAAAGCTGGATCTTAATGCGAAAAGGACAACTGCCGGGGCTTTCAAGCTGTATCATGAATTCCTTGCACTCCCCGGAGGACTGAAAGGCGGAATTGTTACCGACGAACCAGAAGATACCAGAAAAAAGCGGTTTGCGATAAGAGAGCTTATAATGCTGCAAAAAATTGCAGCCTCATGGGATGCAACCGATATGCTGAGGCTCGCAATGAGTGTCTTCGGCGGGCATGGGGTAATGGAAGATTTTTCGTCCCTGCCGAGGCTTTTCAGGGATGCGGCCATAAACGAACTGTGGGAAGGACCCCGTAATGTTCTCCTGACTCAGATTCACAGGGATCTATCGAGGGCTGCGGCATGGTATGCACCTGAAGAGTTTGTTAAAGACATCCTCTCAGGTGCTGATAATGTGATTATTTCAGGTATGTCCGGAAGAATGAAGGAACTGTCTCAATGCAATCTGCTGGGTAATGATGATTCTTCAATATCTGCATGTGAAAAATGGGACACATTCTGCCACGATCTTTTCCATGCCTATCAGGATATTGCACTGACAGAGGTCAATGATGGCTGAATGCAATTTTTCTGGTAAGTAAAAACAGGTTTGATATAATCGTTCTGATTGTTAGATAAAACCTTGAATATTAAGGAGCCTCAAATGAGGATACTGGTAATTGAAGATGAAAAAAAGGTGGCAGGATTTCTGAAGAATGGTCTTAAAGAGGAAGGTTATGCAGTAGATGATGCTTTTGATGGACAAACCGGCTTTGATATGGCCATCGAAAATGAATACGACATGATCATCCTGGATCTCATGCTCCCGGGGCTTGACGGGATTACACTGTGCAAGAAGCTCAGAGAACAGGGCAACAATACCCCCATTTTAATGCTTACAGCCAGAGAGGCCGTCAAAGACAGGGTAATCGGGCTTGATGCGGGAGCCGATGACTATATGACAAAACCTTTTGCATTTGAAGAACTTCTGGCAAGGGTCAGGGTGATTCTGAGAAAGAGGCCGGTTGCGCAGGAACTGAAACTGGAAGTAGGCGATCTGGTTCTTGATCTTATTACACATAAGGTAAAACGCGGTGGTGATGAAATCGAACTGACTACAAAGGAATATGCACTGCTTGAATTCCTGATGAGGAATGCCGGAAATATAGTAACGCGAACCATGATAGCCGAACATGTATGGGATATAAACTTTGAGACCTTCACCAATGTTATCGATGTTTACATAAACTACCTGAGAAACAAGATAGACCGCGACCATGACGAAAAGCTTATACATACGGTGAGGGGAAGGGGATATGTTCTTAAAAAGTGACCTTATCCGGTCTATTAGAATAAGGTTTATTGCATGGTATGCTCTTATCCTGACTGTTACATTCCTGTTGTTCAGTACTGTTCTTTATGTATATCTTCAAAAGAGTCTGAGCTCTTACCTTGATTTTATACTTGAATCGAAGGCCGAGGGTGTCGCAGCATCCATAAATACATATTGGGAAACCGAGAAAATGGTTGCTGTTCACAGTAAAGGCATCAGCAGGAAGACTCTTAGCAAGATTAATAATAAAAACTTTCTGAAAATTGCAAACAGATGGGTTGAAGAGCGGTCTAATGATCCGGACCTTGTAAGCGTTATCATTCAGATTTATAAACCGAACGGTGAAATAGTCGCTTATTCGAAAAGTGCACCTATTGTTAATCTGCCCGGGGAAGCAATTGATAAATTAAAAAAGGGTCAGGATTTCTATGGAAATGAAAGAATAGAGATCTCGGAAAAAACCTTCCAGGATTTCAGGTTTGTGTCCATACCGGTAAAGGAAGGGAAATCGGTAGCATACATAGTTCAGGTCGCGAGTCCCCTGACTTTCATTTATACAACACTTAACAGGGTCAAGCTGATTCTGTTCGTAACACTTCCGCTTACAGTAATAATAGCCAGTATACTTGCTGGGATGTTCCTGGCAAGTATAACACTCAAACCATTGAACAAGATGATCGGGACCGTACGTCAGATTACCGGAGCCAATCTTGACACAAGAGTTGATATTCCAGAGAACATGGATGAGATCAGGGAGCTTGCAGAAACATTTAATGACATGCTCGAAAGGATTAACCGTTCATTTGCCGTACAGAAGCAGTTTATGCAGGATGTTTCCCATGAGTTGAAAACTCCCCTTACTGTTATAAGAGGTGAAATGGAAGTTGCACTCAAGAGAGAGCGCTCTATTAATGAATACAGGGATATACTTGAAAGCAGTCTTGATGAGATAAAAAAGATAAACCGTATACTTGAAAGTCTTCTCGCACTTGCAAGATTCGACAGTGATGCTGTCTCATTACATAAAGAGTCCACTGATGTAACAGAGATGATCAAGGAAATTCTGAATGACATTGAGATATTGGCATTACAGAAAAACATTGAGATTACGATTATCTCTGAAGCCTCTGATAATATAGTCAACATTGACAGGGAAAGGATGAGAAGGGTCTTTTACAATATTTTTGACAATGCCATCAAATATTCCAGTGAAAAAGGAAAAATCGAGGTTGATGTTGAAAGGGTTGATTCGGAAATATTAATTAATATCAGCGATTCAGGACCGGGTATTTCCGAAGAAGATATTCCATATATTTTTGACAGGTTTTATCGTGCGGACAAAGCCAGATGCAGTGAAGGTTTTGGCCTTGGCTTAAGTATTGCGAAATCGATAGTCAAAGCTCACAACGGAAATATCGAAGTCAGAAGCGTTCCAGGCTCGGGTGCAACCTTTACAATTTCTCTGCCAGCCAGCTTATAGACCCAATTATAATATTTTAATATGTTTCTAATCATCTTTTAATCGATACAATCATATAGGAAGAAAAAAATTAAGGAGGCAGTGTTTATGAAAAAAGTATTAGTAAGCTTTTTAGTACTCGTAGCATTCACGTTCATGGTAACCGCAGCATTCGCAGCAGATGCAGCAGCACCGGCAGCACCGGCCGACAAGGCAGCCACCGCAGTTTCAGCTGACAAAGCGGCACCGGCAGCAGACAAGGCAGCTCCGGCAGACAAGAAAGCAGACAAGAAAGCAAAGAAGACAAAGAAAG
Organism: Desulfomonilia bacterium; assembly: GCA_036567785.1. NCBI lineage: Bacteria > Pseudomonadati > Thermodesulfobacteriota > Desulfomonilia > Desulfomonilia bacterium. The sequence continues at coordinate 36,971 of DATCTV010000027.1, forward strand.
CAAAAAAGGTCGACAAGAAAGCAGAACCGGCAACTCCAGCAGCCCCAGCTGCCCCGGCAGCACCGGCAGCACCAGCAGCACCGGCAGCCCCGGCAGCACCAGCAAAGTAAAATAGTTATTAAAAATAAATGGTCTGAGAATGAGAAGGACAATAATACTGTTGATCATTCTTGGACTGACTTCAACGATTTGTTTTGCAGACAAGGCGGCAGACCCGAAAAAGACTGCCGCCTTGTCTTATAAAGATACAAAGGAATATGTTGCGACAGGGTATGTTGAAACAGTTATTCCCGAAGATCCGAAACAGGGTGAAAAATCAAAAATCATCATTGTAACCGATGACAACAAAAGAATAATTTTCTTTGTAAAAAAAACCACCACAATCTACGATATTGATATGAAGGCCAAAACACTCTCCGCAATATTTGTTAAGACAAGGGTGACAATAAGATTCAGATCTGACAAAGATGGATTTTATGAAGCCTTGTCTATCGTCGAATTAGGAAATTAGACTAATTTTCTTCACTTGCCGGAGAAATCCCTATCCATGAAAAAATTGAACTTGATTATTACCCTGATCATGTTGTGCCTGTTTATTAAGGTACCACTTTCGGCTTTTAACTGGGATAATCCCGATTTCGGTCAGGACGGTATGGCTGGACTGACTGATTCAGAGAAAAATGAACTGAAAAATGGCAGGATTGTTTTTTCTGCAACCGACAAGGAAAAAGATAATTCCATGATAGAGGCAACCATTATCTTCAACAAACCTCCTGAAGAAGTATGGGATATGCTCTCTAAGACAGAAGAACAGATCAAATACCTAAAAGAGGTGAATAAAATAAAACTCATTGATAGAAACTGCAACACGGACACAATGTGGTTTCAGTTAAAAATAATCCTTTTCACGTTAAGATATCAGATAAACCATCATTACAATAAAGATTATATGTGTTTCTACTGGTCGCTTGATCCGTCATATAAAAGTGATTTCAGGGAACTTAAAGGCTTCTGGAAGTTTTATCCTTATGAGAATAATAAAACAGTTGCACGATATGGAAGCCTGGTAAACATAAAATTTTTGCCCTTATGGCTTCAGGATGCAATAAAGAAAAAAGGTGTCGAAAAAGCGCTCAACTCAGTCAAATGCTATGTTGATTCAGGTGGAACCTGCAAAAGGAAGGGATATTAAAAAGGGCTTTTGTCTGCCCTTATAATAGTAACCGTTTTCTTCAGATATTAGATTTACTTACGGCCTGATCCTGCTTCCTGAGGATCTTGCCGGAAAGCACTCCCTTTTTGAGTTCTCCATTTTCAACGACTACTCGGCCGTTAATCATTACTAAATCAAGTCCGGTCGGATGATGTACCGGGTCGCGGAAGACAGCTTTTGTTTTGAAATTTCGAGCATCCATTATCAGCAGGTCTGCAAAATATCCTTCCTTTATCAATCCTCTATTCTCAATGCCGAATTCCTTTGCAGGCAGACCAGTACATTTGTATACGGCAGTCTCAAGACTGATCAGGCCTTTTTCGAATACATACCTGCCGATAAATTTGGGGTAGCATCCATAAAACAGGTATGAGGGTTTGCCGATACCAAGCAGGATGGTATCGGTAGTGATCATTACAGAAGGGTCGACAAGAGCAGGAAATGTGTAGCCTTCCGTAAATATATCATCAGGTTCGCTCATGGATTCAAAAACCAGTACATGGCCGTCCTCTTCTATGAGAAGGTCGCACATGACGTCAAACGGGTGGATTCCACGTTCTTCTCCAATTTCAGTAAACCTTCTGCCTTCAAGGTTTTTATTTTTATGGCTGCCTACGGCCATAATGGTCACGGCATCCCATCCCATAAGCCGCATGAAATTCATTGACCAGCTGTTCCTTCCTCTGTGAGGCCATACAGGTTTTCCCACTTCTATGTCTTTTTTTATGATCGCACGTGTCTCCTTGTCAGAGATTTTATCAAGTACGTCTTTTTTGCCTCCGACCAGAGTCCAGGGAGGGAAGAATGCAAGCAGATGGGTGAACCCTGCGGTTGTAGGCATAATGTCCAGTGTTACATTGCCGCCCTTCTTGCGTTCGTTTTCAAATAACCCCAGAATTCGATTCATTTCCATGTCCAGTATAGCTTTGGGAATAACTTTAGTGGCCAGTTCGGCATTTCTTGCAAGCCATTTGAGCCCTTTTAATGCCAGATCATGGAATGGGCCCGCCCAGGGTACGGAAAATATATGAGCCGAGTGGGTATGTATGCCGCACCTGCGTGAAATTTCACCTAGTTCTCCAACAGCCTGAGGCATTGTCGATGATGTATAAGACCTCAGGTGACTTGCATGGATACCATCATACCTGGCCAAAGGTGTTGAGAGTTCAACAAGCTCCTCGGTATCTGAGTTGAGTCCGGGTGCATACTGCAGTCCGGATGAGAGTCCGAAACAGCCTGCTTCCATGCTTTCTACGAGCTGATTCTTCATATGTTCGATTTCTGATTTCGCAAGCAGACGGTTGTTTATTCCGGAAGCGCTTATCCTAAGGATTCCATGAGGTACCAGCAGGGCCATGTTTGTAAGCATGCCCCTTTTTTCAGCAAATTCCATGAAACTGTTTACATCGCTCCACTTGATGTCATTGTCATAATCCATTTGAGTGAACACTTCGAGATAGGTCTTGAGGCCGGAGGAATTTACATTTGTTAGCGGTGCAAGCCCCATACCGCAATGACCGCCTACAAATGTGGTAATGCCCTGCTTCACCAGTGGAGAGAGTATGTTTTCAAAATCATCTTTGAAAAGAGCAAGATCGGCGTGCGAATGAGCGTCAATGAAACCCGGACAGACTGTCCTGCCATGGGCGTTTATTCTCCGCTCAGCTTCGCTTTTTTTAAGGTCTCCTATTACCTCGATCAGGTTGCCTTTGATTCCTATGTCGGCTTTATAGGACGGTTTTCCCGAACCATCTGTGATATCGGCGTTTTCAATAATAATGTCAAACATTGTTGATCTCCTCAAAATTTTCATGTTTGTACAAACAGGTCGGATAGATATATTTCAGTTGCATATAAAAGGCAATTATTTAACATTTAATCAATAATGAAATAATATTTGCAGGTATCAATGATTTATTTGGAGGCTGTTTGAATATGATTAAAAAGGTTATCCTAATAGGTGCCGGTGACCGTGGTCAGGTTTATGCCTCATATGTAATGAAAAACCGGGACAAGCTGAGTCTTGTTGCCGTTGCAGACCCGAATGAGACGAGAAGGAACAAGGTGGCCGGGGCTCATGGTATAGGACCTTCAAGCCGGTTCGAATCATGGGAGGAAATTCTGTCTCAGCCTCAAATGGCTGATGGGGCAATAATAGCCACACAGGATAATCTGCATGCAGTACCTGCGGTAAAAGCTCTAGAATCGGGATATGAGGTTCTGCTTGAAAAACCGATGGCTCTTACAGTAGAAGATTGTGAAATTCTTGTTGAAACTTCAAGAAAGACAGGGCGCACATTGAATGTATGCCATGTTCTCAGGTATACGGACTTCTTTTCCAGGATAAAGTCAATTATAAATCAAGGTATTATTGGAGATGTCTACACTATATTCCACGCAGAAAACGTCTCATATTATCATATGGCCCACTCATATGTCCGTGGAAACTGGAGGAACATCCCGAACTCATCACCTATGATACTTGCCAAATGCTGCCATGATCTTGACCTGATAGCCTGGTTTGCCGCGGCGAAACCCGTGAAAATAAGTTCAATTGGCGCATTAAGCCATTTCAGGCCGGAAAATGCACCTGTAGCAGCACCGCAAAGATGTACCGACGGTTGCCCGGCCGGAAAGGAATGCATGTTCAATGCAGTAGATATATACCTTTACGGCAAACATATGAAACTTGCACTGGCAAAGGAAGGGCCACCCGCAATCTCACTTGCTGCAAATATCATGCTGAAATATCCCGGCATTTCAGGGATTATCCCGGGGCTGAAAGAGTATTCCGTCTGGAAAGAGTGGCCCACAAGTACGATTACTGATGATCTTTCAAAAGACGGCATCATGAACGCTCTGAAAAACGGGCCTTATGGCAGATGCGTCTATTTCTGTGATAATGACCAGGTCGATCACCAGGAAACGGCAATTGAGTTCGATAACGGCATTACGGCCGTTCTGAGAATGCACGGACATTCTGAAATAGAGGGAAGGACCATACGTATCGACGGAAGCAAAGGGACTCTCAAAGGAAAATTCGGAGGAAAAACCGGGCTTGATGTTCATATTCATGCAACCGGGAAAAAAATCGTTTTCCCGATGAAAGCGGATATACTTGGACACTCCGAAGGTGATCGCGGAATAATGGATAATTTCCTATCCGTGCTGAATGGAGGAAAAGGCCAGACCGATGCTGCCGAATCGATTGTCAGTCACATGATGGCTTTTGCCGCATATGATTCAATGACTCAAAATAAGGTTGTCGAATTATGAACATAATATACCGTCAATGTGTAAAGGAAGACATAGAAGGTATTTCGGAAGTATTATTCAGGACCGGATTCATGGGAGAAGATCTTACGCCGACCGGCCGGTTCAATGATAAAAAACTTTTTGCCATGGTCAATATCGAGGGCTATGTTAGATACGAAGCAGAAAACGGATTTGTCGCACAGGACAGAGATACCGGAAGAATACTTGGATATATAATCGGTACGGCAAACACACACAGATATGAGAAAAAAATTGCCTTGAGAATATACTGGAGGATTTTTCTTCGCCTTTTCCTTGTCACATGGTGGCGCTATCCGGAATCATTCAGAACGGTTATTTACTGGTTTTACACATATGAGACAAAATCTATCGAGCACCTTTACAATGAATATCCGGCCCACCTGCACATAAATATTCTGCCGGGATATCAGCACATGGGCATCGGGAAAAATCTCCTGGACATGTTTATGGCGAATATGACTTCCAAGGGTGTTTCGGGAGTCCATCTCGGGACTTCCAACTACAATTTCAAAGCACTCCCCTTTTACAGAAAAAACGGATTTTCGGTTATATTTGAAAGAAAAAATCTATTCTGGCCCGGAGTTGAGAATCAGATTTCAATGATCTTCGGCAAAGGCTTGAGACCCTGATGTCTTCATTATTGAGTCTGGAATTTGTAAATTCTTGCATAAAGCCATTGTTTGAATTATGGATAATTGATGGAAAAAGATGAGTTTGAAAAATCCCTTGAGGAATTTGAAAAGCTTGTAAGAAAAAAGCTTCCCGCAATGATAAACATGGCAATGGCTGCCAAAGACAACCGTGAAATTCAAAGCAACTTCAATTTTTTCATAGAAACGTTGAAACGCGAGAAGAATGCAATAAACAGAGATATCGAAAGGGTTGCCAGGCCTGCCCAGAGAATGAGGTTTTTCAATACCATTAATACAATGGAATCCCTTTTGAGGGCAATGAAGGGCAGAAACAGCATACAGGAAAGACTTCGGCAGAAGCAGCATACTCTTCACGAGCATATAACTTACAATTCAGGACAGGGGGCTGTTGACGGTGAACTGCTCAATGTCTTTCAGGATGGTTTATTACTGAAAACCTCGGAAAAATTGTCGATTGATAAAGAAATAGAATTGGTACTCGATGACGGCAGGAATATGCGCGGCAAGGTAATATGGTCCATACCGGAAGGGGACGGTTGTGTTGAAACCGGTGTGAAGCTCGATAATGTGTCAAGCGCGCTGGATGATGAATTACATAAACTTATTGACGAAAAGCTAGATACCTGATGAACCGGCTTTCATAATCATTCATGCAGAAAGTAATTTTCTATGAAATTCAGAATCGAAACACTTGGATGCAAAGTAAATCAATATGAGAGCCAGCAGATAAGACAGGCCCTGTTGACCGCCGGTTATGCCGAGGCATCTGATAATGAACATGCTGATCTGGCTATTGTGAACACATGTACGGTCACACACCGTTCTGATTCCGATGCCAGAAAACTTCTGAGAAAGGCGCTTGATTCGGAAAAAGTTGTGGCAACAGGCTGCCTTGCATCTATAAGATCCGAGTTGATCAAGTCTGTTTCTGACAGGATCATGGTTGTACCGAAGGGTGAAATTGATAAAATCACAGGTGTATCCCTGCCCGAGACTATTTCGAGCTTTTCAGGCAGAGCCAGGGCCTTTATCAAGATACAGGACGGTTGTTCCAATTTCTGTACATTCTGCATAGTTCCCTTTGCAAGAGGTTGCCCTTCGAGCAGGCCGGGAAGTGAAATAATTGATGAGGTGAACAATCTGTTCAAGAACGGGTGCAATGAAATTGTTCTGTGCGGAATAAATCTCGGGCTTTATGAAGGCGGCTTCTCCACCATGCTTAAGCGTCTTCTCAGAGAAACTGATATTCCAAGGATCCGCATAAGCTCGATTGAGCCCTGGACGGTAAAACAGGATATCATAGAGCTTTTTTCAGAGCCGCGTATTTGCGCTCACCTGCACTTGCCCCTGCAGAGCGGGAGCAGAAAGATTCTTGCCAGGATGGCAAGGCCTTATGATCCGTCATATTATAAAAATCTCATCGGAGAGCTTATCTCGGTAAGACCCGAAGCGGCAATAGGTACCGATATAATGGCCGGTTTTCCCGGAGAAAGCGCCGATGATTTCAATGAGAGTTTTAATTTCCTTGAAAGCCTTCCCATTGCATATATGCATGTGTTCCCGTTTTCAAAACGGCCCGGAACAAAAGCGGCGGGTTTCAGCGACCAGGTTGATGAGGTCGAGAAGAAAAGGAGGGCAATGCTTCTTAGGCGACTTTCAGAAGAAAAAAGGAAGGGATTCATTCAGGTAAGGATTGGTGAGATATGCAATGTTCTTGTAACCGATTCAGAGAATGGTGTCTGTCGTGGGATTACTTCGAATTATATTACTGTTGTTTTTAATTCAAATTCCTCTATCGGAGATATTGTAGAGGTCAGGCTTGAGAAAATTCAGGGTCGTCAGGTGAAAGGCATATTTAATGGATAAACGCGAGGCAGTAACATTGTTGAATGACATGGCGGATGCACTGGAGTACCTTGACGAACCTTTCAGGGCAAAGGCATACAGAAAAGCCGCCGATGCTCTATCCATGCTTAATGTACCAATAAGGACATTGATTGCTGACGGGAGTATCAGAAACATTTCCGGAATAGGCAAGGGAATATCCTCAACACTTGCTTCATGGGAGCAGGGTGATTTCAGCGGACTTTCGGAACTTACAAGCAAGCTTCCTGCCGGGCTTCCTGAACTCCTGAAAGTCCCGGGGCTTGGCATAAAAAGAATCAGGGAACTTCAGCTGAAAGGCATTGAGACGCTTGAAGATCTGAATACTGCTCTTGAGAAAGGCAGACTCAATACTTTTAAAGGTCTGACCGCCAGATTCGAGGCCAGAATCCGCAAAGCGATAACCGATATAATCGAGGGCAGAGGACGCATACTTTTGGACAGTGCATTCGAAATCGCCCTGCACATGAATGAAATTTTTAAGTTGAACGGGATTGACGCCTGCATAACCGGGGAACTCAGGCGGACGGAAGAGACTATAAGTTCTGTTGACTTTCTTATTACTGAAGAAAACGACACCGAACTTAAACTGAAAGAAATATTCGGTGAACAAATTGTCAGATCCGATGGAATTTTGACTATCAATATGAGAAAGGCGCCAAAGATCAAAATCTTTCTGACGGAAAAAAAAGCCCGCAGCATTTCTCTTTTCCTTACGACCGGATCAGGCGTTCATGTTGAAAAGGTCAAGGCTCGATCCCGTATTCATGGCTGTGAAATAAATGAATCATGTATATTGAAAAATGGTGCACCCTGTTTTCCTGATACTGAAAGAGATCTCTATGAGATGATAGGTCTTTCATATATCCCGCCCGAAATAAGGGAAGGAGAGAATGAAACAGATTTTGCTTCAAGGGGTGCCGTTCCTGTACTTATTGGTGAAAAAGATACTGTTGGAACAATACATAATCATACGACATACAGCGACGGCAGGGCATCTCTTGCTGAAATGGCTCAATCAGCCTGTGAGCTGGGATATAAATGGATAGGGATATCCGATCACAGTATTACAGCACACTATGCCGGGGGTATGAGTTTGAAGTCCCTGCGCAGGCAACATGCCGAGATCGATGCGTTGAATGAAAAGACGGGGATCCGCATATTCAAAGGGATCGAGTGCGATATCCAGCAGGACGGTTCGCTTGATTACGGATATGAGGTACTTAATTCCTTTGATTTCGTTATAGCAAGCATCCATACAAAAATGGATATGGATGAGGGTCAGATGACCCAGCGGATAATAACTGCCGTCCGTAATCCTGCAACATCAATACTTGCCCATCCCACAGGGAGGCTTCTTCTTGCAAGAAGCCCTTATGAAGTGGATATGGATGCAGTTCTTGAAGAATGCCTTTTAAATAAAGTGATTGTTGAAATAAATGCCAATCCTCAAAGGCTTGATCTCGGATGGAGGAAGGTGAACGAATTCATAACAGCCGGTGGCATGGTGGCCATAAGTCCTGATGCCCATAATACAGAAGGTCTTAATGATATGAAGTTCGGGCTGATGATGGCAAGGAAGGGACTGGTTGAACCTTGTTTCTGTATAAACTCTTTCGATGCGGAAGAAGCACTCGCTTGCCTGAAAAGATCCAGATAAATCCCTGATGCCTCACTGTTGACTATAAGAGTCTGGCTATTATTTTAATACATATGCATAAACGTACTTTCATCGAGATGAGAGTTGCCGGGATTGCTCTCGATCCCACAAACAATGCGCCCATAGTCCTTTTGAGCGATGTGAACAACAAATCCTTCCTGCCCATCTGGATAGGAATACTGGAAGCAAGCTCAATTGCAGCCGCCCTTGAGGATATTAAAGCGGACAGGCCGATGACCCATGATCTTTTATGCTCGATTGTGGAATCTCTCGGGGCAAGGGTTGTAAAGGTGGAAATAACCGATTTGAGAGAGAACATCTATTTTGCAGATGTTGTGTTGGAGCAATCGGGTGAGGTCAAATCAATTGACTCGAGGCCTTCAGATGCCATTGCCGTTGCTTTGAGAACACATGCAAGAATTTTTGTTTCCAGTCATGTAATAAAGGAAACGATCGGTGAAGATATGCTGTCGCAGGGTATCCTGGGATTTGAGCAGAACAGAGACAAACTTCAGGACATACTTGAACGTATGGACCCGGAGGATTTCGGTAAATTCAGGGCGTAGGAACAGGTTTTCCTCCCCGCCTGGCGGCAGGGAGGAAATGCCTCAATTGTCAATAAAGGATCTGAGCTTTTTCGAGCGGACAGGATGCCTGAGCTTTCTCAAGGCTTTCGCTTCGATCTGCCTTATCCTTTCTCGTGTTACGGTAAAATCTTTTCCGACCTCTTCAAGCGTATGATCTGATTTCTCTCCTATACCGAAACGCATACGCAGCACCTTTTCCTCTCTCGGTGTCAGTGTTGCGAGTACCCGCCTTGACTGTTCAGACAGGTTCTTGGCGATTATAGCTTCCGCTGGAGACGGCACCTTCTTGTCTTCTATGAAATCACCGAGGTGAGAATCCTCTTCTTCACCGATGGGAGTCTCAAGGGATATGGGCTCCTTGGCGATCTTTAGAATCTTTCTTACCTTGTGTTCGGGATATTCCATCTTTTCAGCAATTTCTTCAGGTGTCGGTTCCCTACCGAGTTCCTGTACCAGGGCCCTTGATGTCCTAATGAGCTTGTTTATTGTCTCGATCATATGTACAGGAATTCTTATCGTTCTGGCCTGATCCGCTATTGCCCTTGTAATGGCTTGACGTATCCACCATGTGGCGTATGTGGAGAATTTGTAACCGCGCCTGTATTCGAATTTCTCAACCGCTTTCATAAGCCCGATATTGCCTTCCTGTATGAGGTCAAGGAACTGGAGTCCGCGGTTTACATATTTCTTAGCTATGCTTACCACAAGTCTGAGGTTTGCCTGAATCAGTTCTGTCTTTGCTGCATTTGTTTTCAATTCCGCATCTTCAAGGATTCTCACGGCCTTTTTCAAACCCTGTGCGGTAAGACCGCCTTCGATCTCTATCTTTTTTATCTCCTTGCGTAGTGAGGCCAGATCTGCAGCAACCAGACAGAACTCATCAGCTGACATGGACTGACTGGTTAGAAATTTATCATGCCTGCCTTTGCCGTTCTGGATTTTATGGTACATATCCAGGATATCCTCGCAGCAGATTCCGAAACGGGCTTCATAATATGCAATTCGATGTTCCTTTAATTCGAGCTGCTTCTTCAGTTCCTTGAGTCTGTTCCCAAAACCGTCAATCTGTTCGGGCACGAACTTGATTTCATTTATGAGCCTGACGATTTCACGGCTTACTTTTGCCATATCATTTTTAATCTTCTCACGCCTGTTCTTGGGCGCACGGAAAAGTTTGGATTTAAGCAGTTTGATCTGAGCCTGATTGGCCTCTATGGTCTTAATAATATCCAGGGTTTTCTGTCTTGCGGGGTGCTCCTCGATCTCGATCTCATTTTCGACATTGAATATATCTTCAAGATCAATGACGTCCTTGAGCCGGATGCTGCCTGTTTCAAGCATCCTCCCGATATTTATAACTTCTTTGACGGTGACGGGTGAATTTATAATTACATTAAGTATCTGCCTCTGTCCGGCCTCGATACGTTTGGCAATCTCGGTTTCATCCTCTCTCGAAAGTAATGATACCGATCCCATTTCATGCAGATACATCCTTACAGGGTCAGGTGCCCTGAATGCCCCGTCATCGGTGATTTCAATCTCCTCTTCGGTTTCGAATACTGAATCGGATTCAGAGACGTTAATCTCCTTGTCTGAAAACATGTCCATTACGTCTTCAAGGTCATCAGGCGTCAAGACATCTTCAGGCAATGATTCATTTGTTGTGGGTTCCTCAAAAATGAATTCTTTAGGCTTGGACATTTCTACGAATTTCTGATCTTTTTTGAACGCCTTTTTGTCGGTCATTTCTTTCCCAGCGCCTCCGTTATGTATTGGGGAATATTTTTTCTCTCCTCGACCAGCATTTTTCTTCTGGTAAGCAGTTTGAATTGCAACTCTTTTTCAGATACGGCAATCAAGTCCTGCAATTCCTTCAATTCCCTGTCGTACCGTCTGGCCAGCATTCTGCCTGCAACATCTGACAGCGCCTTTCTTCTGTCGCCTTCAGGTCCGTCCAGACCAAGCAGCTTTTGAGCAGTGATTCTTACATTTTCAGGACAGTCTGCGTGATTATCTATGCAATTTCCATGCTCAAGAATCCATCCGGCAAGCGTGGAAATATCTTCATCCTTAAACTCTCCGGCCAGGTTGAAAACGCTTAGTATTTTTACAGCATCCATGTCAAGGAGTATAAGTTTGCCGAACATATCTTCAAGGGGATCACGATTAATTATAACGGTTTCATTAATCTTGACATCACCCTTTCCCCTTATCAGCCGTGATATGGTATCCCTCTTTATACCCGTACGCTCTGAAAGTCTCTCTTCAAGCATATCTCTCAGAGCTATATCTTTTACCTTTATTATACTCTGCGTTAATTCATTCAGTATTGCCTTTTTCCCATCCATCTTTGATGCGTCATGTTTTTTAAAGGATTCATCAAAAATAAAGTCCCACATTGTAACAGCCTGCTCCAGAATCGCATTCCAGCCGGCCATATTTTTTCTTGCCAGATCATCAGGGTCCATCCCCTCGGGCAATATGGCGACCCTCGGTATTATGTCAGATGAAAAAAACTGCTCCAGTGCTCTGTGCGTCGCATTCCTACCGGCGGCATCGCCATCGAAGACGAGCGTTATCGAATCTGTGAATCTTTTCAGGAGTCTGACATGATCTTCACCGAAAGATGTTCCCAGTGCGGCCACCACCCTCGAGAACCCGGCATTTGCAAGAGATACTACGTCCATATATCCTTCTACGACGACCACCCCGTGATTCTTTATCAGGTTTCGAGCATTGTTGAGATTATAAAGTACCTTCTTTTTTTCAAATACCGGCGTTTCCGGACTGTTTAGATATTTGGGTTCGCTTCCGTCAAGAACCCTTCCGCCGAAAGCGACAACCTCACCTCCTCTGTCTATTATAGGGAACATGATCCGGTTTCTGAACCTGTCGTAATACCCTCCTGATTTTCTTTCAACCGTGAGCCCGGCCTTGAATGCAATCTGTTCCGGGATGCCGTTCTTTTTAAGATGAACAATCAATGCATCCCATTCATCAGGGGCATAGCCGATTGAGAAAGCGTTGATTGTCTCATCCTTCAATCCCCGGGCCTTAAGATAATCAAAAGCGATGCTTCCCCTGGGGGATCTGAGCATGGAAACAAAAAAGTCCATGGCTATGCGGCCTGCGTCATATATTGCCTTGATCTCGCTCCTGTTATGTTTTATCTCTTTTTCCGGTCGCTCAATACCGGCTTTGTCGCAGAGTTCGTCAACGGCTTCTCGATAGCTGAGGCCTTTTGTCTTGATTATGAAATCGATTACGTTGCCGTTTTCCTTGCAGCCGAAGCAGTAAAACATCTGTTTGGCCTGATCCACTGTAAATGACGGGGCATTTTCCTTATGGAAAGGGCAAAGCCCCCAGTGCTTGCCGCCTCTTTTCTTGAGAGTGACATGCTCCGAGACGACATCAACGATATCGTAATGTGAGAGTATTCTGTCTTTTAAATCATGCTGCATCTTCAGACGAACCTCACAATAGTTTTTGCTCCGCCGCTATCCTCGGGCTGTGCATCATGAAACCCTTTCACATCAGGGACCTGTTTCAGGTAATTCCTGACAGCTTTTTTCAGAATTCCGGATCCGCTGCCATGAATGATTTCAAGTGTTTCCTGACCTGAAAGTATTGCAGTATCTATAGCCTTTTCAATTACGGGAAGCGCCTCGTCCACCCTCATTCCGACAATAATAATGGGAAGCACGGAAGGAGCAAAAGATTTTATGTGTCCGGTCTTGAAAACCCGGTCTTTTTCGTCATGTGACGGTTCAAGCTGATCGATGTTTACGGTTATCCGTTTCGAGCCGCATGTGATTTCAGCCGTTTCAGGATCAAGGGATGTTATTATGCCTGATACCTTTGTGTTTATTATGCGGACTTTCATGCCTTTCGAAAAACCGAATACTGTGGATGAGTGCTCAGGAAGCTCTGTTAATGCCTCTTCAAGCTCACATGCTTCAGGCAGTTCCTTTACTGCCCTGACATCATTTTTTTCAGGCCTGCTTATGAGATTTTCGAGTCTTTCAATGAGCCTTTTATACCTGAGTGCATATTCAAACCGCTCCTTTTCCCTGAATCTGGCTTCGTTCTCGGCAGCCTCTTTAATAATGGCCGCTTCATCCAGAGCGGCTTGTGCCTCAAGTCTGAGTCTTGAAGCCGTGCCGATATCTTCAACTGCCTTCATCAGGCTGTTGCCCCCTTTGCCTGTTGTAATGTCTGCAGCCATATCTATCAAAGCCTCAGGGAAAGAAACGGATCTGAGTATTTCAAAGGCCCTGCTTGAGCCGATGACTCCATATTGGATAGAATAAAGCGGTTTGACGGTATTCTCATCGAATGTCATTGAAGCCAGCTGTATGTCAGGGTGGGACAGACCGTATAGTTTAACGGTTTCAGAATGTGAAGTCACAACAACGGTCGAGCCTTTTTTCCTGTAGGCGTCTATACAGGCAACTGCGATTGCCCCGCCGTGATCGTGGTCCGTCCCGGTTCCGGGTTCATCAAGGAGGATGATATCTCCGGAACCCGCATTTTCATATATCTCTTTTAAGGATTTGACATGTGCAGTGAATGTCGAGAGACCATGTGAAATGTCCTGTGGCGTATCCATCTCTACGAGCAGGGAATTGATCCGAGGTGTTATGGAACCTTTGTCCGCAGGTATCGGCAATCCGCTTTTCGCCATGACTATCAGCAGGCCCAGCGTTTTAAGAGCAACTGTTTTGCCTCCTGCGTTTGGCCCGGTGATAATCAGGCAGTTGCTGTCTTTGGAGAGCCTTATATCGAGAGGCCTGCAGTTATGACCGATGCTCTGAAGCAAAAGGGGATGCCTTGCGTTTATAAGGCGGATTTCATTGCCGAGTTCCGGGATGGAACACTCTGTTCTTATGGACCATAAGGAAGCGGCATGCAGAACATCCAGACGGGCGAAGATTGATATGCCTTCTTTTATATTGCAGGATTCTTGGATTACCCGGGTTGTCAAATGCCTCAGTATTCTCTCTTCCTCTTCCCTTATAGCTGATTTCAACTCTATAAGGGTGTTGTTGTCTTCAACTACATCGAATGGTTCCACATATACCGAATGCCGTGACCCTGAATAGTCATGGGTGATACCCTTTATAAAAGCTCCGAAATCGTGTCTTAAAGGTATTACAAACCTGTTGTTTCTTATTGTGATGATCTCTTCCGTCACGATCTGCCTGAATTTAGATATGATTCCTTCCAGCTTTTCCAGGACTGTATGGCGCAATGTCCTGTGCTTTATTCTCATCTTTTTCAATACGGGGTTTTTCAGATCCGACACCTCACCTGTCGGGAGCAGGGAGGTTTCAATTTCCTTTATCAACGAAACTGGTATTGATATGTTCGCAGTCAGCCCGGAAAGGTGCTCTGCCCTGTCAAGCTGGGACTTCAGCCTGTTGATTTCTTTTAATAAAGATGACACCTTCAGCAGGTCCTGGCCTTCAAGGACGGTGCCTTCTTTCATCTCAAGCAGCGGGCTTATGTCTTCGATCGGATTGATGCTTATCCTGTTGCCGGTTATCAGATCAGTCATCTCGGAGATGAATTCCCATTGGGAAATCGCATCATCCCAGGATTCATAAGGATTCAGCTCTTCCAGTGCGCTTAATCCGGCATCGGAAACGATATTGTTTTTTATATAGCCCTTAACGGAATTAAATTCTAAAAGGTCACCCTTCATCTGTACTTCTTATCGGAAATGGTTTTAAAAAATGCTGCCGGTCTGTTATGAAAGTCTGCTGTTTACCAGGCTGTTTACCTTTTTGCCGTCGGCCCTTCCTGCCGTTCTTGAAAGGACAAGCTTAATAACTTTGCCCATATCTTTCTTGGTTGCACTTGTTTCGGCTATGCATGAATCTATAATGGCGATCAGTTCTTCATCATTGATTTCCGAAGGAAGATAGGATTTCAATATCTCCAGTTTTACCCGCTCGATTTCAGCCATGTCCGTTCTGCCTGCGGCGCCGAACTGTTCGTACGATTCATTTACCTGCTTTATCTCGGTGCGAAGAACCCCTGTTGCTTCCGTATCATCGAGCGGTTTTCTGAGGGCGATTTCCTTGTTTTTTATTGCACTTAAAAGAACCCTGAGGCAGGATACCTTTTCCTTGTCTCCTGCCTTGAGGGCATCGGTCATATCTTTTTTTAATTTTTCAGTCAGCATCAATAGAACGACCTTACTTTCTGCATTCTCTTGACTGCACGTTTGCGTGCGGCAATGGCTTTGCGCTTCTTCTTTACACTTGGCTTCTCGTAAAACTCGCGTTTGCGGACTTCCGAGAGGACTCCCGCTTTTTCAACCTGCTTTTTAAATCTCTTTACTGCGCTTTCAAATGGTTCGGTATCTCTGATTCTGATTCCGGGCATGAATTAAAAACACCCCCTCTCCATTACGGGTTTCTTCTAAAACCACGTCCTTATATAAGATGGCATAATGGGTGTCAAGGATGAAACAAGGGATTCTTAGTGTTTAACCCATCCGAAAATATTATTCAGAGCAATTTCATGTATAGTCGATTTTTTGTCTTTTTTAGGTACATCTGGAGACGGAATGATGCCGTAATTTATGTTCATAGGCTGGAAATTTATGACAGCCGGGTCCGTAATATAATTGATCAGGGAACCTGTTGCGGTCTGGGGGGGAGGCGGGATGAATTCCATGCCTGAAATCTTTGCTGCCATGGACATGCCTGCGATTATCCCGGAGCAGGCTGATTCCATATATCCCTCAACACCTGTAAGCTGGCCTGCAATTATGATATTCGGATGAGAGCGCAGACTCAGGTCTTTTTCAAGCATCCTGGGCGAATCAATGAATGTGTTTCTGTGAATAGAGCCGTATCTCAGAAAGACTGCATCTGCCAGACCCGGTATGAGTCTGAAGACCCTGTCCTGTTCCGGATAACTTAGCCTTGTCTGGAATCCCACCATGTTGAATGCATCCCCCTTGAGAGTTTCCTTCCTGAGTTGAACGACCGCATAAGGCCTTTTACCTGTACCGGGATTCTTGATACCAACAGGCCTCATCGGCCCGAATCTTAGGCTTTGAGAACCGCGCTCGGCAATAACTTCAACAGGGAGACATCCTTCGAAATATTTCGTGTCTTCAAAGGTATGAAGTGAGACTCTATCGGCTTTTATCAGCTCATCAATAAACAGGTTATATTGGGCCTCATTAAATGGGCAATTGATATAATCACCTTCATCATCTGACCATCTGGAGCCGAAAAACGCCTTTTTCATATCAATGCTGTCCGCATCGATTATGGGAGCAATGGCATCATGAAAGAACATTCTGCCGGAACCGGTAATATTAGATATATCATCTGCAAGCGCATCGGATGTGAGAGGCCCTGTCGCGATAATGCAGTTTGTATCTTGAGGAACGGATTCAATTTCGGAGCGATTGACCGTTATAAACGGATTTGAACTGATTGCATCGGTGATGAAAGCCGCAAAGCTTTCCCTGTCAACCGCCAGGGCTTTACCGGCAGGCACCCTCGCTGAAAGGGCCGCCTTCATTACAAGAGAATCCATGATTTCCATTTCCGCTTTCAACAGGCCGTGTGCCGTAAAAGGATCCGTGCCTTTGAGAGAATTGCTGCATACGAGTTCGGCCAGCATGCCGGTCGAATGGGCCGGCGTCATTTTTTTCGGTCTCATCTCAAAAAGCTCAACGCAGATCCTTTTTTTGGCAAGGATCCATGCGGCTTCGCAACCGGCCAGACCCCCGCCGATCACGATAACCGGACTATTCATTTTCTTTATGTTCGCAATCGGGATTGGGGCAGATAAGCTGCTTTCCTTTTCTGATAAGGAACATTGCCCCGCATGCGGGGCATTTCTTGTCCACGGGTTTTGTCCAGCACCGGAAGTTGCAGTCCTTGACAGTACAAGAATAAAAGGCCTTTCCCTTTTTTGACCTGCTCTGACGGATTTCACCGGTGCAACCTGGTACAGGACATTTGAATCCCATTGTGACGGGGGAGATGTTTTTGCAGGCTGGATATGAGCTGCACGCAAGAAAAGGTCCGAATCTTCCACGTTTGAGAATCATTGAAGAACCGCATTTGTCGCATTTTCTTTCCGTCATCTCATCTTTCCTGACGGGTTTCGTATTCTTGCAGGCAGGGTAGCCGCTGCACGCAAGGAACACGCCATAGCGACCTTTTTTCATTATCATGAAGGAGCCGCATTTCTCACAAGTCTCCTCGGTGGTTTCTTCGGGGGGCGTTTCTTTAGATACAATGCCGCCATTTGTATCCCTGGCGTATTCCTTCGTATTCGTGCATTTTGGATATCCCGAGCAGCCAAGGAAATAGCCGTTTTTGCCCAGCTTGATCATCATTTCCTTTCCGCATGTCTCGCATATTACACCTGAGGGACGGTGGCCGGTCTTGATGTTCTCCATCTCTTTAAGGGCCTTTTCATGTTCACCGTTATAAGTGGAAAAGAAATTTTCCATGGTGTTGAGGTAGGTGTCCTTACCTTCCTCGATCTCGTCCAGCTCGTCTTCCATTTTTGCAGTAAAGCCCACGTCAAGAATATTGGGGTAGTGTTTTACAAGCAGTCTGTTTACATCCCGGCCGAGTTCGGTAGGCATGAACGCCCCGTTTTCGATTACAACGTAGCCCCTGTCCTGAATGGTCGAGATAATGGGTGCATAAGTGCTCGGTCTGCCTATGCCTTTTTCCTCAAGTTCCTTTATAAGGCTTGCTTCGTTGTATTTTGCGGGTGGCTGGGTGAAATGCTGCGAGGGATCAATAGATACGATCTTGAGCCTGTCTCCTTCCTTGAGGCCTTCAGGCAGAATGCCCTCATCCTCTTCGTCCTGTGACTTGTATAACTTCAGGAATCCGTCAAATTTCAGCACCGAACCCGTAGCGCGAAGACCGATGCCGCTGGCGGTGAAATCTATCGATGTCTGCTCGAACATTGCGCTCTTCATCTGGGATGCGACGAAACGTTTGAAGATGAGGTCATAGAGTGCGAACTGGTCTTTGGTGAGAAATGATTTTATCAATTCAGGTGTGTTTTCAAGTGTGGCGGGTCTTATGGCCTCGTGTGCTTCCTGTGCCGATTTCTTGGCCTTGTAGAGTATAGGCTTTTCCGGCAGATACTCTTTTCCGAAAGCGGCAGGTATAAATTCCCGAACCTGGCCAAGGGCATCTTTCGAGACGACAGGCGAGTCAGTCCTCATGTATGTGATAAGACCCGTCATGTCGCCCGTTTTCCCTATGGCTATTCCCTCATAAAGCTGCTGCGCTATGAGCATGGTTTTCTTGGATGAGAACCTCAATCTCCGGGAAGCCTCCTGCTGAAGAGTGGAGGTGATGAAGGGAGGTAAAGGATTGCGGGAACGAGCCTTTTTTTTGTATTCCCTGATTAGAGCTTCCCCCGCCTTCTTTATTTTTTCTGCAATTGAAACGGCGGTTTTTTCGTCAGGTATATTTTTGGGGTCAATGACCTTGGCCTTTATTTCCTGGCCGGATGACGTTTTCAGGCACACCTCGATCGTCCAGTATTCCACCGGTTTGAAGGCCTCGATCTCATCCTGGCGCTCGCAGATAAGCCTTACTGCAACTGACTGAACCCTGCCTCCTGAAAGTCCCCGCTTTACTTTCCGCCAGAGAAGCGGGCTCATGGTGTAGCCAACAATCCTGTCCATTGAACGTCTTGCCATCTGTGCATCATACAAGTTTTTATCAAGAGATTTGGGGCTTGCAACCGCCTCTTCAATCGCCTTTTTCGTTATCTCGTGAAAGATTATACGGCTGACTTCCTTATCCGGTCCTGCCAGCTCTTCCGCAATGTGCCAGGCTATTGCTTCACCCTCGCGGTCAGGGTCGCTTGCAAGGTATATGTGGCTTGATTTTTCAGCTGCCGCCTTGAGTCTTTTAACGACATCCTTTTTTTCCGGCTTCACGCTGTATGCGGGTGAAAAATCACCTTTGACATCAACTCCCAGAGTCGATTTTGGAAGGTCTTTTATATGCCCCATGGTTGCCTCGACCTCAAAATCCCTGCCCAGAAAACGTTTTATTGTCTTCGCCTTTGTAGGTGATTCAACAATAACAAGAGCTCTAGCCATTTTTTCTCCTTATCGAATATCTGCCGCCATCAATCCTGGAAATAAATCCTCCAAGCTCCAGCATGGTCAGATCCCTTAATACATCTGAGACATCCGCTTTAAGCTCGGATGCAACTTCATCAATACTCATCGGACGTGCCGAGAGAAACTCAAGCAGTTGGTTTTCCGGTTCATTCTCATTGTTCTTCAGGATAGCTTTTAAATGAGGCGCTATTTCAGCGACGATATCCTCGGCGCTTTCAACCAGGACAGCCCCCTGCCGGATAAGGCTATGCGGGCCTTTCGAGCGGATGTTAGTGACTGCCCCCGGAACAGCCATGCATGTTCTTCCCTGTTCCGCAGCGAGTCTTGCCGTTATCATCGCACCTGAATTAAGAGTTGCCTCTACAACTATTACGCAGTTTGAAAGGCCTGAGATAATGCGGTTTCTCCTCGGAAAGTTTTCCGGCCTGGGTTCTGTGCCCGGAATGAATTCGGTAATTATCGCGCCGCTTGCTGAAATTCTTTCAGCCAGACTTCTGTTTTCAGGCGGATAAATTTTATCAAGCCCCGAGCCCAGAACCGCAACCGTCCCTGATATGCCTTCAAGTGCGCCCAGATGTGCCTGTGTATCTATGCCGCGGGCCAGACCCGATACCACGGAGATTCCTCTCAGGCTGAGGTCTCTTGCCAGGGAGAAAGAAATTTCCCTGCCGTAATGTGAAGGCGCCCTGGTGCCTACAATCGCCGCCGCCGGTTCAACCGAATTTATGTCTCCGATTATGTAGAGGAGCACGGGCGGGTCTGAAATCTGCTTCAGCAGCGATGGGTATTCAGGGTCATTCAGGCAGACAGTGTATGCATTGGCATCCCTGAGCGTTTTTATTGCAGCCTTTACTGAGGATGATTCAGGCCCTTTTATAATGGCCTCTATCTGGGTTTTTTTTAAAAAATCAATCGACCTGATATCACCTGCCTTAAGGCTGAGTACTTTTTCGGCAGAACCGAAACGTTCCACAAGCCTTGAAATACTTGCAGGTCCTATGCCCTGAATAAGGTTAAGGGCTATCAGGTCTTCATGGATTCGGTTTGCCATAACGGTCTTCGGGGTACAGTAAAGGAACATGGGGTGTCAAGTGCGTTTGTGTGATGTCAGTCCGTGTTGTCTGATATAATCTAATGATATCAGGGTGTTCTAAAGTCAAATATCTTGAGCGTTCCACTCAGATAGTTGCATGTCCATAATTCGGTAATACCGCTGTCTTCATAGATATCAATTCCTACAGGGTGTTTCGATGATTCCCATTCTCCCAGAGCTCTTAGGTCTGATGTCGAAAATGCCTGCATGGTGTTGGAAAAATAGCATACCAGGAATATAAGACTGCCGTCTTTTGAAAGGACTGCTGTTCTCGGCGATTCGCCTGTGGGTGTTTGTGATGCAATTGTTCTGCTCTTGATATCTATCTTGACCAGTCTGGATTCGGAATTGAGTGTGACATAAAGATATTTCCCGTCGGTTATTACATGTCTGGGATTAATGCCGGCATTTATTTCACCTGTTTTCTTCATGCCTTCAATATCGACGATACTGATACCACTGCCGCCTGTGAGCGCAATGTAAAGCGTCTTCGAATCAGGGGAAACGGCAAGCCCCCTGGGAATGGTACCCGTATTTATATCTTTGACTTTTTCCCACTCACCGGGGATATCTGAAAATGTTTTTATAACGCTTACGTTATTCGAATGCCAGTTGGAAACGAAGACATATCTACCGTCAGGGCTTGGTGCAATAATTTTCGGAGTTTTGCCTGTCTTTATGAATAGAAGCCGGATTTCTTTTATGTGGGGAAGTTCCTCTTCCGCGGTAAAGTCATAGACGTTTGCTGTCCTGTAAGGTTTTTCAGGATAGTAAGTTTCACCTCCCGTAACATCCCATATGACAACACCACCCGCATTATGAAGTGACACCCAGAGATAACGTCCGTCATGTGTCATGGCTGCTTCAACAGGCTTCTCCTGGAAAGAATCGATAGTAACCTTTTTGTCGTAATCAAAGCCTTTTCCCCTTGTAGGTATGAAAGATAGTTTCCTCAGGAGTTTTCTGGTTTTACGGTCAAACTCGTACACGCTCATGCCTTCAAGGTTCATTGAATAAACCCTGGAGCCGTCCGGGCTTATGAGTATGGATTTAACGCCATAAGTTGCACTGATGTTATCAGCACCTTCAAGCTGTAGCAGCGGGGTATTATCTTCGGCTAGTGCAGGTAAGGCAATGATGCAGAAGAGAAGATTCAGAACAATTAATTGTAAATGATTTCTTTTTTTCATGCCCGCCTCGAAGAAAATATTGCGCTGAGCTGTGATACCAGCATGCCTGAAAGCATAAGGATGCAGCCGAGGATGTCTCTTGTGCCTAGATGTTCACCCAGAAGCATCCATCCGCCCAGGGCTGCAAAGAATGTTTCAAGGCTCATTATTATAGCTGCATGCGCAGGATTCGCCTTTTCCTGTACAATTACCTGAATAGTGAATGCCACTCCCGCAGACATGAAGCCGCCATAAAGGATGGGCCACATTGCTCCGTGAATGCCTGATATCGTTATATGCTCCAATGGCAGGGCAACCAGAAGGCTCAGAATGGATGCGACTGCAAACTGCAGGAAAGCGAGCATTATTGGGCCGACCCGCGATGAAAATATTCCTATAACCGTGATATGTATTGCCCAGAAAAAGGCGCTTACAAGCACCAGCATATCGCCGAGATTGATTGATAAGTCCTCTTTAATGCTCAGAAAATAAAGGCCGATAACGGCCATGAGTGCACCTGCCCAGGTTCCTTTGCCGATTTTACGGCCCCAGAAGTAATTTATAATAGGAACGAGCACTACATAAAGGCCTGTTATGAATCCAGCTTTGCCTGCCGTAGTATATACTACACCCCACTGCTGAAATCCGGATGCCACGAATAATGCTATCCCGCAGCAGATTCCGCCGAATAATATACCCTTAATCCCGACCCTTTCCCTGACGACTGGTGATAATGCGGACTGTTGATTTCTTTGTTTTTTATTTATGAGCAGCAGAGGAACGAGGCTGAGAGCGCCTAGAGCGAAACGGCAGGCGTTATAAAGCATGGGGCCTACATAATCCATCCCCTTTCTTTGCGCTACGAACGCAAATCCCCAGATTGCCGCAGCAACGAGCAGCATTAAATCGTTACGCACATTATGGCTTTCTTTATGTATCAAAATCAGCTCCTGAAGAATTCCTTAACAAGACGAGTAAATTCTGCATTATCATCCACCATGCAGACTTTCTGCCTGAAAGCTGCAGCACCATCCATGCCCTTAACATATTGTGATATAAACTTCCTCATGTAACGGGTGGCCTTCTTCTGCCCGAGATATGAACAAAGCATTTCAAGGTGCTCAATGATCACACTGCATTTTTCGTCCTGACCTGGAGGCAAGTTACCAGAAAGTTCGCTGAATATCCAGGGCCTGCCTATGGCTGCCCTTCCTATCATGAAGGCATCCGCCCCTATTGATTCAAGCCTCATGATGTCTTCGCCCAGCTTTATATCACCGCTTGCAATCACCGGCACATCGAGAACCGCCTTGAGCTTTTCAAGCATCTGCCAGGAAGGGGTGTTCCCGTACATGTCGGAGCGTGTCCTCGGATGAATTATAACAGCAGATGCGCCGGCATCAACAAGCTTTGGTGCAAGTTCATTTGCATTCAGAAAGTCGGAATCCCAGCCCGAACGCATCTTTACGCTGAGAGGAATTTTTACCGCTTTGCATATTTCACTGACAATCCTGACGGCAGTTTCAGGGGTTTTCATCAGTGCAGCTCCGGCACCTTTCAAAACGACCTTCCTGACAGGGCAGCCCATGTTTATATCGATGCCGTCAAAACCCCTGCTTTCAAGTATCCTTGAAGCTTGAGCCATCTCGTCAGGGTCGGCCCCAAAAATCTGCGCAATAAGCGGTCTGTCGGTTGCAGGTCGCTCAAGAAGAAGTCTGGTGTTTCGATCATTCCTTATAATACCGGTTGCGCTGAGCATTTCCGTATATGCAAGTTCGGCCCCGTATCTCCGGCATAACACCCGCATGGGATAATTCGTGTAGCCCGATAGAGGTGCAAGGAACAGCCTGTTCGTAAAATTAATATTGTAAATTTGCATTGCGGCAATATAACTTCACACCGCAAATACCGCAATCGCAATTGAGAACTCCTTGAATCATCTGTACAAAAACTTTTCTTAAGGCTACATATGGAAAAAATTCAAGGAGACAATATGGACCCGGATAAAATTATTGACGGATTATTTAAAGAGTTGGGATCTGCGCTGAAGGCATTATCAACCGCCAAGACAGTGGAAGACAAGGTTGCATGCAGCCTTGTTATCAAGAATCTGAGCGAGTCGCTGGGAATATTCCTGGATCTGGCAAACGGGATGATGGAATGCGAGTGTGAGGAATAGCTGAGAAATAATTCAGCTGTCAGTATTATGACTGTTAGGGGCGTCTGTTATTACGGACGCCCTTTGACTTATATTCACAGGCCTGTTTCAACTGCCGGAATAATTCTTGCCCTGATACACCCCCTGGCTGTTCATTCTCTTATGGATTTCATCAAGAACCTTTTTCTTATCAAGCGCCCATAAAGGGGCAACAAGCTCATCCGGGTGAGGGTCGCCTGTTATGCGCTGAATGATAATATCAGGAGGCAGGCATGCTAGGAATTCTGCAACACCTTCAGCATAATCCTCTAATGTCAAAGGTGTATAAATTCCTGCATCAAGCATTTTTTCAAGGGGTGTGTCTCTGATGACGTACATGAGATGGATCTTGATGTCTGTTACCGGCAGGTCCGCTACGAAACGGGCGGTTTCCAGCCAGTCGGCAATTCCTTCACCGGGCAGGCCTAAAATCACATGCGCACATACCCTGAGTCCATGTTCATGAGCCATGATCGATGCTTTTGAAAATGCCAGTGAATCATGCCCACGGTTTATAAGCCTGAGAGTTTTATCATTTGAAGACTGCAGGCCATATTCAACCCAGACCATCCTTGTATCCGAATATGAACCTATCAGGTCAAGGATTTCGCTGTCTATACAATCGGGCCTTGTTCCGATGGAGATGCCTTTAATATGGGGATAGGGCAGAACGCTGTCATAAATCCGTTTAAGCTCGTTAAGAGGCGCATAAGTGTTTGAGTATGACTGGAAATAGGCAATGAAAGATTTTGCATTGTAGCGCTTTGTCTGAAATGCCATTTGTGTTTCAATCTGTTCCCTGAGTCTGAGCCCTTTGGCAATGGCCCCTGTACCTGATCCGAGGGCGTTACAGTATATGCAGCCGCCTTTCTTGTCTGCATTCCTGTGGGGACAGGTTAACCCGGCATCCAGCGTTATTTTTTGTACGCGCTCTCCAAAGTGCTCACGAAGAAATGAGCTGAAAGTTTTATATGGTATATGAGTCATAGAAACATAATATTGAATCAGACGAATTTGAATCCTTTGATATCTCCAGCATCTATCCTCCTGAAGGAATTGCTGCATAATAGTAACGCCTTATTTGCAGGTCAACAGAATTAACATGAATTGACAGTATATGACCCTTTTTGCTACAGGAAGATAATGGATCAGAATTTAAGAAGAGAAAAAATTCTTGAGAGCGCCAAAGATGTTTTCATAAGGAACGGCATAAAATCTTCCACCATAGGTGAAATTGCAGCTGAGGCCGGAATCGGCAAGCCTATTCTTTACCAGTATTTTCCAGGAAAGAATGAGATACTTGAAGAGCTTATCAAGAAAGAGATCGAAAATCTGAAAAGCTCTCTGACAAAAGGAATCAACAGCGACGATAATCCCCTGATCAAAATGGCTCATATGTGGGACAACGCGCTGTCGTTTTATGAGAAAGACGATTTCCTGATGTACCTGCTCAGAGGAAATGAACTGGGTCTTCCTCCGTATATGTTTAATCAATATCTGCTTGAAATTGAAAGTTTTGTTGTTAATCTGATCGAAACCATTTTCAGAGAGGCAATAGAACATGACCTGTTTGTGAAAATCGACAGCCATGTTGCAGCGTATATATCCTATAAGATTTATCAGGCCTGTACCTACAGCAAAACAGATACGATAGGTAATATAACTACCAAACAGATCATGCAGAAGGTTCTTGAGATCATGGGTGCCGGTCTTCTCAATCAGAAGCTTGATATATCCCAGCTGCTTATCGAAAATAAGATCACTCAGAAATTATAATTGTAATCCGGCAACCCTTCTGCAGCAGAAGCATTGCCGGATTTGCATCATATTACCGCAAAGGGATAATAAGACTCATAGCTGGTGCGCTGATAAGATTTCATACTTTCAGAAGAACCTGCAACCGATTTGATACTGTTGATGCATTCCATTGTCGAGTCGTAGCCTGCCTTTCTGCACAGCTCCCACTTGCTGAACTCAAAGAACCTGTAATTTTTGATCGCCGGTGAGATGGTTATGTCTGCAAGGTTTTTCTCGATCAGATTAAGCCTGTGTCCCCGTATATCCGTTGCCGTGTTTATGGACTGGATGGAATTCTTGAGCTCGCTTCTTGTAACGACGGCTTCCGTATCTACAGCAATGATCTTTTTTGCGCCCAGCAGATGCGCAGCCATGACCGGGAGCACACTGATGATGCCGCCGTCCATCAGAACCCTGTTGCCATGAAGAACAGGCTTGCATATTCCAGGGAAGGCCGATGAAGCATAAAGGAATGTGGGCAATTCGCCCTTTGTCACAGCAACTGCTTCTGCCGAAGCATAATCGGTCGTCAGAGCCGCAAACGGGATTGCGGTATCTTCAAGAAGAAATTTATGTGAGTTTAAAATACCTTTGCCAAGAATATTTCTGAAGGCTTTCCTTACGAGTTCTTCAGAGAGGAAACCGTGTCTGCGGCATGCATGGAATACACTTGCCGCATAGGCTGTTTTCGATATCAGTTTTGAAAGAATGTTGCCGCCAGAGCCCATGAGCACGTTTTCGAGCTTTATAAGCGTCTCATTTTTTGAGAACTTGTCCGCAAAGATGTCCACATAATGCGGATCGCGGATATATGCATAAACTCCGCCCAGAACACTCCCTATTGAGCTTCCGACGATAAGGTCGGGCTCTATGCCATTTTCGTGAAGCGCCCTGAAGACGCCGAGATGGGCCATACATCTGACTCCGCCGCCTCCGAGTACCAGTGCAAGGTTGTATTCTTTCATCGGGAGATTCTCCTTCAACAGGCTGTTTGGCTTACAACGAAATTTTCCTGATCAATTTCCCTGGTTGAATCAATCTTTGTATGGATATCAGGGTTGCTGCCGTATTTTTCGTGTGCATCGCTTACCTCTTCGAGCACCCTCGCTGCATTTGTCTGGTCATGATTCGAAATTTCAATGATTCGTTCCATGTAGGAAATTCTGTCGAGTCTGTAGGAAATCCGGTCGAGACCTTCGGGGTATGAAACACAACGGTTAAGTATATCATTGATATTGCCCGAATACTTTTCATTCCAGACCTTGTCTACAACTGGTGCCACATTCTTGGCATATTCATTGATATGATTTATAACATGGGGATTTTCTAAAAGATCCCTTGCCCCTTCATCGGTAGGTTTTGCATTATGCTTCCTGCAAATGGTTCTGATGACCTCCGGGTTGTCAATTATCATACATGGTCTCAAAAGATTGTCCGTATGAGGCTGATGCTGTCTGATAGCCGTAAAAAAGGGCGATTTCAGCGCTTCGAGAAGCGTATGTTTATATATGTTATGAGTTGAAAAGTGAGCGAATATGCAGGGTTCCACATCACCCTTGTTATTGATATGAAGATAACGTCTGCCCCCTGCGGCGCACCCATGAACTGCGGGTGCATCGGCCCAGAAATCCATTATGAAAAGAGGATGCTGTTCCCTGTATTCTTTGATGAACTCTCCGTATGTTACGCGCTGTTCCGGCGTAGGCATAAGCGACAAGTCTGCATTTTTGGAAACCGGCATAAAAAGGAAATTCCAGGCAAACATGATACCGCGCTTTTCCCATTCGTTATAGAAATCTGTACTTGTCATAAGATCGTAATTGCGCGAGGTGAGAACCAGTGACATGCCCATGATGAGGTTGCGTTTGTGGAGCCTCTCGATCGATGTGATGACTTTCTCATAAACACCTTTGCCCCGCATGTAATCGATTTCTTCCTTATTTCCATTGACGCTGAAGACAACAATGATGTTCTTGAGTTCGGCAATCCTGTCGGCGGTTTCTTCCTTGATCAATGTTCCGTTTGTAAATACCTGGAATATGCAATCGCTATGCTTTTCAGCCATTTTCTCAATGATGTCGAAACGTACAAACGGCTCTCCGCCCAGTATTGTATAGAAATATGTTCCAAGTTCCTTGCCTTGTGTAATTATGCTGTCGACGGTTTCAACCGACATGTCTTCTTTCATCCCGTAACCGTTGGCGTAGCAGCCCTTGCATTTAAGATTGCAGGCCATGGTAGGGCTTATGAGGATACTGTAGGGGGAGGTGAATCCATGCTTTGTCTGCAGTTCCTTGCTCTTTTCAATCCATTTGAGGGAGCAATTGCCGAAGAGTATTTTTATAACATTTGATGCCTGGCCTTTATCCTTGAGCATTAGGTTGATGAACCATTGTCTGGTGCCGGGATTGTTTTTGAGCCAGTCCATGAAGCCGTTGAATGGTTTCGGATTTGAGAAGGACCTTGCAAGAATCGCTATGGATTTCATTACCCTGTCAAAATTCTTTTCAGGAGAAATCCTGACAAATGATGTGACGAATTTTGATGACAAATTGATTGCAGACTGCTGAATGAATTCCCTGGTTATTTTTTTAATATTCATAGTTCCTCCTCACAAAATTTGTATTACAAACAATATGCAATAAGTAAGCCTGATTTTGCGGCGTATTCAAAACAATTAAACATATTGAAATAATTAGTTAAAAAAGGCTTTGAGAAATATATTAAAAAGGAATAAAACAAACAGTGTGAAAATAATTTCTATGGAAATGGATAAAGATTTTCATCCGGAGTCTACAAACGGGAATGTTGATTTCAGTATAGCAGCTCAACGAGTTTGGCTGCATTCATAAGGGGACCGAACTTTTCTTCTTCTTCAGCAAAATCGTCAAAGCTTATTTCACGTGAGTTTGCCGCAAGCAACTGAATGAAATAGTCCTTTCTTGCTTCAGCAAAAGAGGCATCAGGTATATTGATCTGAATTTCACTTTCAATAAATGCGCTTCTGATTGAGAGATTGAATGACCCTATACTTGCCCATAAGCCGTCAATAACGAACATTTTTGCATGTAAATATGGTTTTTGTTTTGCATCTTTGGGGGACTGGTATTCATATATTCTGATGCCTGATGAAAGCAGATCCCTGTAATAATTAAGTGAAATATAATGACAGAGAGAGAACGCCACCTCCTGGCCGGTCTCATAGGAATTGGTAAGTATGCGCACGTCGATACCCCTAAGGGCTGCCTGTTTGAGTGCAATGGAAATCTTTTCCGGCAGGGCCATATATTGAGTGGTTATGAATATGCTTTCTTTTGCCATGCCGATTGCGCTGCACAGCATATCAACTGTGGTAAAGTTGCCTTTCCATGGTTTTGAATCGGCAATGCCTACAGGAAAACCATTTTCAATGACGGCCGGTATTGAAGATGGATATTCATTTAACATGCCGCCTCCGAACTCTTCCCAGTTCGACCTGAATTCTTCATCAATCGCACTGACGGCAGGTCCTTCAAGATAAAGGTCAATGTCTTTCCACCAGAAAAAATAGTTGTCGGAAATATTTCTTCCTCCGGTAATGGCCTTTTTTCCATCGACGACAATCATTTTTTCATGCAGGGCATATTCAATGACCATTTCTTTTGCAGTATCTTTCATGATTGATTTCATAAAGGGCATTTCTGCAGGCAGTTTTCTCAGCATCAAAAACTGATCCTGCATAAGCTTGTGCCATGGATTGAAATCTATGACTTTTTCCCGTGGAAGGCTTATATCACCGATCATTATGACATCAATTCCGTTCATTTTAAGATCGAGGTAGACGGCGGGTGATTTACCAAGCTGGGAATATCTTGTTAATAGGATCTTTACATCAACTCCGTTTCTGGCCTTATCCTTGAGAATATTGTAAAGCTCGGCACTTTTTCCTTTATTCTCAAGCAGGAATGTCTGCAGGTGAATAGAATGCTGTGCGGACTCAAGAACTTCCTTGAACTTCATAAAGGAATCGGGGCCGTCATAAAGGACTTCAACACGATTTCCTGATGTTACCGGCGAGGTATAATATTGTTCAAGAATTTTTCTGTTTTTGTCAGTCAGGATATTCGGGGATGTATCCTTTTTTTTTCCGATTATTCTTATGGTTGCTGCGTCATGTATTTTCCTCTGGTTTTCCAGAATTATTTCGAACGGAACGACGTAAACATTCGGGCTTATATTTGATGGTATTTCCATGCATGCACAGGCCCTTCTCAAGTTTGATGAGTCCTTATAAGAAAATGATTTGAAATTAAGGCTAAAGGGTGATCTTCCGGGTTTGACGGATACCGGGAAAGGTTTGTTTTTATCGGCATATGCATCAATACAGACTTTCTTATGAATGCCGGCATAAATTTTTTCAGGATATGTTTTTAGGGATATCATATTCTTGTTTTCAGCATTTACCGGAATGCAGACAAAAAAGATGCAGAAAAAGCAAATAATCGTCTGATAATATTTGAGTCCGGTAATATTCATTATCCTAAGGAATGTATATTATGCACAAACTCCATAAATTCCCGGTGTCTGCTGAGAGGTCTGAAATCCTTTCTGTAAATCATGAAAAAAGTGCGGACGATGTTCAGTCCTTTGATGGGAATGGCCTTGATTGCACCTGAAGCAATCTCTCTCTTTACTGCGTGAACAGATATTACAGCTGCTCCAAGGCCCGCCATGACCGCCTCCTTTACGGCTTCGGATGAACCCATTTCACAGATGACATTAAGTTTTATTCCAGTAGCGGCTGTATTTAAGACTTTCTCGATTATTGAGCGTGTGCCTGAGCCTTCCTCTCTTCCGATAAAAGAAATTTTATCAAGCTCGCTTGCCGATAATGAATCATATCCTGCGAAGGGATGATCTTTTCCTACCACAAGCATAAGCGAATCATTCCATACGGGTTCCGCCGATATCTTCCTGTCGTTTACGGGCTTGCCGATAAAGCCTATCTCAACACGCCCGTCATGTATCATTTCTATTACATCCCTGCTGTCGCCGGAATGTATATGTATTACGCATGCAGGATTGTTTTTCGTGTATTTGCCGATAAGGTTTGGAAGGATATAGGTTGCAGGGATGGAACTTGCCCCTATGAATATATGATTCTGGCCTTTATCGCTTGAACTTTCGATCTTGAATCTGGCCTCGTCCCTCAACTTCAGTATTTTTCTTGCATAGTCATAAAGGACCTTGCCTTCTGCTGTTAGAGTAATGCAGTTCTGTTTCCTGTCGATAATCGGCGCATCTATGAATACTTCCAGGTTCTTGATATGTTTGCTGATGGAGGGCTGGGTGAGGCCCATCCTTTCGCCTGCACGAGAAAAACTGTTTTCATCTATCAGATTTACAAGCACTTCTAGCTGCTGCATCGTAATGTGCTGAAATTGGCTGAAGTTCATGTTTCTGGGGTGTATCCCAATAATAATCCTTTTGCAAGGTTCAAGCTCAGAGAAGTCTTTACATTTGCAAATCTTCAGTTATCCTGTTTTGTGAGGAGGGTGATGATGCAGTCAGAAAAGATCAGACTGACGACAACTGTAAAAGGTGCGGGTTGAGCATGCAAGATAGGTCCGGAGGTTCTGGACCGCGTTGTTAAATCGTTGCCAGTCAGCATTGACGAAAACCTGATTATCGGCATGGACAGACCTGATGACGCTGGCGTTTATCGGGTGTCTGACAGCCTTGCCCTTATCCAGACGCTTGATTTTTTTACACCGGTTGTCGATGACCCTTATTCTTTCGGCCAGATTGCGGTTGCGAACTCTCTCTCGGATGTCTATGCGATGGGAGGCGAGCCGAAGCTGGCAATGAATATTATATGCTTCCCGGTTGGGACAATGGACGTCTCGGTGCTTGAAGAAGTCCTTAAAGGGGGTTCCGACAAGATGAGGGAAGCGGGGGTGCTTCTCGTCGGAGGCCACAGTGTTGAAGATGCCGAGATAAAATACGGCCTTTCCGTAACTGGTTTTGTCCATCCCGATAAGGTTTTAAGAAATGCCGGTGCAAGACCCGGCGATGCGCTTGTCCTTACCAAGCAGATAGGAACAGGGATAATTGCAACTGCAATAAAGGCTTCTGTTGCAGGTTCAGAAACAATAGACCGGGTAGTAAAACTGATGTCCGAGCTAAATAGAAAGCCTGCGGAGATAATGAAAAAGTATAATGTTCATGCATGTACTGACGTAACAGGATTCGGGCTTATCGGACATGCAGTTGAAATGATCGAGGGGGCGGGAACAGGAATAGTCTTTCACGCGGAAAAGATCCCCTTTATCTCGGAAGCTCTCGAGCTTGCATCAATGGGTTTTATACCTGCAGGCGCCTACCGGAATAGAGATTTCAGAATTGCAATAATCGAAAATCAGGGAATCGATGATGACAGGCTTATGTGCCTATTTGATCCTCAGACTTCCGGCGGATTGCTTATAGCATTGCCTTTTTCAGAAGCCGAGGCGCTTGTTATGGAATCAAAGGAGGCCGGAATTGACAGTGCAACGATAATCGGAGAGGTAATTGATTGTAAGACAAATAAAATAATTATCATGTAAGTAAGGGAAATGGAGGATTTATGTGCGATACATTCGGAATAAAAATGTCATGGTCAGGAACGGACGGAAGCATATTCGGAAAAAATTCAGACCGTGAACCGGACGAAACACAGTTGATAGTTTCATATCCCGCATGCATCGATAATTCTGACGAATACCTTGACTGTACATATATCAAGATTCCACAGGCAAAGAGAACCAATGCCGTGCTTTTGAGCAAGCCCTTCTGGATTTGGGGTGCCGAAATGGGAGTCAATGAAAAGGGAGTGGTTATCGGCAACGAAGCGCTGTTTACAAAGGTGAAACCTGAAAAAAAAGCAGGCCTTATCGGAATGGACCTGCTTAGGCTTGCACTTGAACGTGGAGAGACGGCAAAAGAGGCTGCGGATGTGATTGTTAAACTGCTAAGGGAATACGGTCAGTCGGGGCCTTGCGGGTACAGGGACAAAAGCTTTTCGTATATGAATTCATTTCTTTTAATGGACAGGGATGACCTTTTGGTTCTTGAAACAATTGGCAGAGATTATGCCCTTAAATCCCATAATGGTTTTGCAGCCATCTCCAATGCCATTACAATCGGGGATGATTGGGATGAGTCGTCCCTGGCGTCGGGAACGAATGTTATGTCCTATAGCGACAGCTTGTTCACATATTTTGCCGGAGGACTGAGCAGGAGAAAATGTAATCAGCAAAGTATAAAAACAGGAAGGGGGAGTATAACGGTTTCAAAGGCGTTTGATTTTCTGAGAGCCCACAATGAGGGTCTTGTTTTCAACTCGGATGTCTGCATGCACGCCAATGGCCCATTGATCAGACGATCTCATACTACAGGTTCAATGGTTGTAATGCTAGGCAGTAATGGAATGTTCAAGATTTTTGTAACAGCGGGTTCTTCTCCCTGCATCACTCCTTTCAAGCCTGTTCTCCCCGGACATCTTCCGGCTGATATAACAAAAGGGGGCGACGGATATGACGACTCTTCTTTCTGGTGGAGGCATGAGAGTTTTTATCTTAATGCTTTCTTTGCCGGCAGGAAATACCTGCCTCAGATAAAGAAAGATGTCAGGGAGATTGAAGCCCGATACGCTAACGTCCCGTTCTATACATGGGATACTGATGAACCTGAACTTATAAAATTATCCCATGAAGCCTTTTCCGCTTCCGAGGAGATGGAGGCCGGATATATAAAACTATCCGGCGGGTCACGAAAAGGCCTTACTGCTTACTGGCGAAAGATCGCAAATAGAAACAGGATTCCTTATCTTGCATAATAAAAAATTATTTTTTTCGGGTGATTTGTTGAATAAAATATTACAGGGAAACAGTGAATGATGTTTTCCGCTGGCTCCTTCTGTAGTTGTTGTAGTTTTTAGAAATATTATGGTCTTTATTTCACTTTTAGTGTAATGAAAAAAACCGAAATTGATTTATCTGATGTTAAAAACACACACGAAAAAGGAGCCAGCCATGTCAGTCAAAGTAACCAAGGAAAACATAAAAAATGCCCTGGCATTTACAGAGGAGATTGTTTCAAAATATCCTCAAAGACTCGTAGGAACACCCGGTTGTGATAATGCTGGAATTCGTATTGAAGAGGAATTCAAGAAGAACTGCGATCCCGGAACCGTCAAAAGGGTCCCGTTCAGTCTGAATCCCAGGTCTTTTTTGAAATACTTCAGGCCGGTGGTAGGTATGTATGCGGCTGCAGTGTCAGCCATATATCTCAAGAAACCACGTGTGGCATTGGCAATACTCGGTAGTGTCCTGAGCGTTTTCGTTTCACAGTTCATGTTCTATAAAAAAATATTTGATCCGCTTTTCCCGAAAGCAACCGGCTATAATGTTTACGGGACACTTGAGCCGGAGGGTGAGGTAAGGCAGCAGATAATCCTGAGCGGCCATCATGATTCGGCCTATGTCTTCCATTATCTTGAATTAAGCCCGAGATTTTATCCTTTGTTCGTCATCGTTCCGATTGTTTTCTTTTTCATAGCGATAGTTTTTGCTTTTTACATGAGTGTAACCCGTAGAAACCCGGCATGGATGAAAAAGGTCCTCACTTTAGGTGTAGCTGGTGTCTCCCCGCTCTGGTGGTTTACTACGGATAAAGTCGCTCCCGGAGCAGGTGACAACATGATTGCAGTCGCGGTGGCCAATGAAGCCACCAAGATGTTTGCAGACCTTAAGAAAAAAGGCAAAAACCCGTTAAAGCATACGAGAATAATATGTCTGTCGGTTGACGGCGAGGAATCGGGTCTTAGGGGCGCCATGGCTTATGTTAAGGAAAATCTTGAAGCACTTAAAAAGACAAAAACCTATGTCTTTAATATGGATACCCTTTATGACGCCGACAAGCTTTTATTTTTCGATAACGATCTCAACCTGACGGTTGACCTGTCCAGGGAAATGGCTAAAGAATGTGTGGAGATTGCAACATCTCTCGGTTATAAGGCAAAAGTTTCAAGGATGCCATGGGGTGGTGGCAGCACGGATGCGGCCGCCTTCGGACAGAAAGGGATAGAAGCCACTAACCTCATCGCCATGGAACTCAACCCGGCAAAGCTTGAGGGTGATATGGTCTATCATACAAGCAAGGACACGACGGATCATATTCAGCCTGAAGTTGTTGAACAGGCCTTAAACATCATAAAAGAATATGTATTGAAAAAGGACAAGGAGGTATCCTGAAACAAATCTGATCCTCTGTTAATTTCCAGTTAATTTTCGGTTAAGATATGTTATGTTATTTCTAATATTATATTTTTGGGGGAGGTCTTTTATATGAGGATAAAGGGAACGGTACTTTTTTTATCGATTACTGTTGCAGTATTTTTATCGTCAACATCAAGCGCAGCGGTTATCGAAAGACATCTTTCCGGAGATTCCACAGTAAACTCTTCAGATAAAACGCATACGGGTTTTAATGCAAGACTTGGAAGTTTCGCCCATACGACGGATGTCCATCTTGTAGATGAAGGGAACCCTTTAAGGGCTGATGAACTTGCAATTCTTATCCAGAAGGATCCGGTAAAGCTCTTCGAACTTCAGAAAGTCATTGAACTGTTCCACAGCTCCAATCATTATGAAGACGCTATTTATTCTGCGCTTGTGTGGGAATCCATTGTTGAATCCATCAACGATGAACACATAAGAAACGGACTGGATTTTCTTATATCAACAGGTGACCATTCTGATTCGGGCATTAAGGATGAACTTGAGTGGTTTGTAGATATCCTGGACGGAAAGGTTCCTGAAGATTTCAAGGATCATCCGAACAGTGATCTGGCTCTGAAGACGATAAAGCCAAATCCTGAGGGCCTCATGATTCCATGGTATGCTGCAATCGGCAACCATGATGTGGAGTATATGGGAGCATTCAACAGCGATGGATTTATCGGACTTCTTGTAAAACTGCTCGCATATGAAGTCGATCCCAAGGATATATGTGTTTTCAAGGATGTGGCAGGCATATATGCCGCTTCATCGAAGGCGGATACAACAGACCCCAAAGGTCATGGTTTTACCGGTATGAAGACCAAGGGCTACTATGCGTTTGATCCGACCCCTTTTATTCACTGTATCGTTCTTAATACTGCTTACTTTTATAACACGCAGACAGGAATGCCGCTTGAGACTGTTTCAGGAGGACTTCTTGATGTCGCACAGTATAACTGGGCTATAAGTGAGATAGAGAAGAATTCGGATAAACTGTGCATAATCTTTTCGCATCATCCGACACGCAGTTATAAGGAAGTGAGTGAAAAGCAGGCCAAGAACTATATCTCTGGAGATAGAATGGAGGCGGCGCTGCTGAAGTATGAAAATGTAATCGCCTATGTCAATGGACATAAACATGATAATAACATTATTGCGCAAACCGAAGGAACTAACGGATATTGGGACATCACAACGAGCGGTTCTCATGGATACCCCCAGGAATGGAGAGAAATAACGGTTCTGGACAAGGGCGACGGAACAGGCGTTATTTCCTGCAGGATGATGGGACATGATCCTGTTCTTACGGATATAAATATTGATCCCAGATATCCTGACGGGACAGATACGATCCTTCTGTCAATATTTGATGAAGGCGGCATGGGAAATGCCGGTGATAAAGAAGACAGGGATGTCGACCTCTATTTTAAAATACCTGTGGCCGTGGCAGCGAATATCATGGCCAACTATGTACAACCGGAAGCTGAAACAAATACATCTGAAGATGCAACGGCCTCGGCAGGTGCTTCATCGGATTCGGACAGCGGTTCCAGCGGCGCGTGTTTCATATCGACTGCTGTTATTTGACATTACAGTAACTGCTGAAGGACGTGCTGACGTACGTCCTTCAGTTTTCCATATTATTGACAGAACCTGAAACAGAATTTGAGTCGTCTTTCATCTTAATAATTTATCGGTTTTGAATTTTGGACATTTGTCTCTTTACAAGCAAGTGCTTGTTACGATACGTCCAACAGGATTTTACCGTTAAGGAGAAAACCATGGATCTCAAACAGAGGGCTTTGAAATTTCACAAGGATAACGAAGGGAAAATTGCGCTTCACTGCAAGGTGCCGGTTAAAACAAGAGATGATATGACGCTTGCCTATACGCCCGGTGTCGCCGAACCATGCCTGGAGATACAAAAGGATAATGATACGATTTACGATTACACATCCAAGGGCAACTGGGTGGCGGTAGTTACTAATGGAACCGCGGTCCTGGGGCTTGGAGACATAGGAGCGGGTGCCGGGCTTCCGGTAATGGAAGGCAAGGCCGTTCTTTTCAAGTCGTTTGCCGGGGTTGATGCATTTCCGGTCTGCATAGACACTAAGGATCCGGCGAAAATAATAGAAACCGTAAAATTGATAGAGCCTTCATTCGGCGGCATAAATCTTGAGGATATTAAAGCACCCGAATGCTTTGAGATCGAAGAGAAACTCAAAGAGATATGCAGTATCCCGGTGTTTCATGACGATCAGCATGGAACAGCCATTGTAGCTCTTGCCGGTATAATCAATGCGCTGAAAATAGTAGGCAAGAAATTTCCGGATATAAAAGTTGTGATAAGCGGGGCAGGTGCCTCCGGTACGTCTGTAACGAAACTCCTTATGAGATACGGGACAAGAAATATAATCGCATGCGACCGTAAGGGCGCGCTCTGCCATGGCGAGACCACCGATCCTGTAAAATCAAGACTCGCCGCCATAACAAATCCTGCCAGGGAAAAGGGCCGTCTGGCGGATGTCATAAAGGGAGCAGACGTATTGATAGGCCTTTCTGCGGCAGGACTGGTAACTGCTGATATGGTTAAGACCATGAACAAAGATGCGGTTATCTTTGCAATGGCAAATCCGGTACCGGAAATAATGCCCGAAGATGCTAAGAGAGGTGGTGCACGAGTGATAGGCACGGGCCGTTCCGATTTTCCAAACCAGATAAACAATGTGCTCGCTTTTCCGGGTATATTCCGGGGGGCGCTCGATGTCAGGGCAAGCGATATTAACGAAGACATGAAACTGGCAGCGGCTGAGGCTATTGCAGCGGTTGCACAGTCTGACGGTCTGAGCGAAGAATATGTAATTCCTGAGGCCTTTGACATGAGGATTGCCCCTGCAGTCGCATCGGCTGCGGCCGGAGCCGCAATAAGGACAGGCGTTGCGCGGAGGATTGACATAACGCCGGAAATGGTCAGGTTAAAGACAATCAGGATGCTTGCGGAGTTGAATGAGAGATAAATCAAGTGTATAAGAATTAAGATTTGCATTGCAGTGGACGACTTGTTTCATGCCGTTTGGCTTGGCATGAGAGTTTGGTGGAAAATTCACAAATACATATTGAGGGGTCTTGAGATGAAGAACGGGTTTTTAAAATCATTTCTTTTGTTGTTATGTTTTTTTGCCTTTGCTTGTGTGCCGCCGGTATATACTCCGACCGAAAATTTCAATATAGGAACCTGCCTCGGAAATCCTGATTGCACTCAAACGCTTACTGTGGCACATCGCGGCAATACAAGCTTCATTCCCTATGCTCCTGAGAATACGCTTGCGGCGTATGAGTTTGCATGGAAGATGGGTGCAGACAGCATTGAAGTCGATGTGCAGAGCACAAAGGACGGAGAACTTGTAATAATGCACGACGACACCGTCGACAGAACGACCAACGGCAGCGGGCGTGTTGAGGACATGACTCTCGCCGAGATAAAAGAGCTTAAGGTGATATCCTATAACAAGGATGTTCCTAATCAGCATATACAGACTTTCAGGGAGGCGCTTTCATTCCTGAAAGGCAAGACCATGATCTATGTCGATATCAAAACGACGGATATTGCAAGGCTTGTTGAAGAGATTCAACAGGAAGACATGATAGATTCTTGCTATCTGCTTATCTACAGTGTTGCAGAAGGCTGTGCGGCACGTTCTCAGAATGCCTTCGTATCTCTTCTGGCTGCTGTCCACACAAAAGATGAGGCACAGGAATTCATTGATGCCTTAAGCCCTATTGTCATGTTTGAAATGCTGTATGAAGATATAAAACCTGATGTGGCGGATTTTATCCATTCAAAAGGAATAAAGATACATATGGATGCACTGGGTGAATTTGATATCATGGGGAAATTCGGGTTCAAACTCATGCTGAACAGGGGGGTGGATTCGATACAGAGCGACAGGATCGATATACTTATTCCGTATCTGAGAGGACTTTGATAAATTAACCGCCTGATGTCATTCATTAGAATAACGGGCTATTAATGAGTATTTTTAAATGGAGGTTGTTATGGGGAATATAAAGAGGTTGCAGATAGTCATATCTCTGGCAATGGTTATCATCCTGTGCGGTTGTCCGAAACCGGATTATGAAGGCACATCGCTGATCCCCGGTCCTCTTGAAAAAGGCTATGATGCTGTGCTTGAAAAAAAAGCGGACAGATACGACAGACAGCATCTGATTTTCAATTGCTCAGGGAACGGAATAAACAATGATGTCGTTGTACCTGTTGCAAATATTTCGGACAGGC
Source organism: Desulfomonilia bacterium (assembly GCA_036567785.1). Lineage (NCBI taxonomy): Bacteria > Pseudomonadati > Thermodesulfobacteriota > Desulfomonilia > Desulfomonilia bacterium. The sequence continues at coordinate 76,255 of DATCTV010000027.1, forward strand.
AGCTAATAAGCGATTTTCTCAGGAATACCGACAGCTGGGATTTTCCTGCATATTCCGGAAAGGATGTATTTGATATTATTCCTGATTACCAGATGACGGCAGGTCTTTATGCAGGAGTAGGCATTGCCGCTGATGCGTACAGGTATGCGGTGCTAAGAGATTCGGGCTATCCGAAAGCGGACGTGGACAGGGCAAGAGAGTTTCTGAAAAGGGATATAGATGGCCTCTTCGTTGCAGTCGAAATAACGGGTGTTCAAGGTGTAATCGCCAGAGGCTTCTGCAGGACTGATATTCCGACTTCTTATAAAACAGCGGTAACGACCCCCCTCTTTGATCCGGAAGGCAATCCTCTTCCTGCGGTAAAGAACAACGGCACCTTAAGGGCTGACAACTCCGTTGATGGAAAGTTTTCAAATTATGTTTGGACTGATTCATGCAGCCGTGACCAGTACATTGGCTGGGCAACTGCCTTTGCCGCCGTATGGGAAGCGGTCAGGGAAGATGATTCGATCCCGAAAGAAACAAAGGACAGACTTCAAATGTACGCAAAAGAGCTCGGTCATTCCCTCATGGTTAAGCGTACGGGCGGGCCTGGCAGCAACGGAAAGGCCTTTGATCTTGAGATTTTTGATGCCGACGGCCGCACGACATACCACGGCTACATCAATGAAAACAACTGGGACAGGATCTATCTCGCCTGGCTTCCTGTAAAGGACGGCTTTTACTCAATGATGGCACTGGGCATTATTGCAGCGCTCGATTATTGTTCCGAGGATCCGGAACTTGACGACTATCTGTATGATGAACTGATTGCCAAGAGGCATCTTGATAATATCGTTGTCTCAAATGTCCTTGGGTACAATCTCAACACAATAACCAATTACAGCGCTACAAATATGGCGTTTCAGGGGGCGCTTCTTGCTGGCCGGTATATAAGCGATGAGAAGGTAAGGGAAAAGGTGAGGTATGCAACCATACAGCATCTTTACAATACGGGCATTTCACATACAAAACCCAAGGAATATTCATACAGCCTTTATGACTTTGTTTATGCCGCCAACTACTCAGGCGCCTCTGCATTCAACAAGATGAAGCAGGCTCCGGATTTTGATGCAGTCAACAGGGGGATAAATACGCTTTATCAGTTCAAGGAGCCGCCTTACTGGGATGAGGCTGTTACCAACTGTGACGATGCAGAAATTGCAAGCTGCGAATGTACACTGAATGACGGAACTCATGTTAAAGTTCTGGGTAATGTCGGAAGAAATGGTGACCTCATTACAGACAAGCCGATCCCTCAAAGCGTAAGGCCACCCAGCAATTACCATTGGAGGTCGAATCCTTATATACCGAACGGCGGCGGCAACGGAAGCTGTCTTCTGCCGGGTGTTGATTTCAGGTTTGCCTACTGGTTCGGCAGGTTCGTCAAATGATTTGGTAACAAGTCCGGTTCGGTTTGAATCCGGCATAACAACGTCAGGCTACGTTGTCATGCCGGAAGAGCTTCACTTCTTGATTTTTATATAAGGGTCATTCTCTGGTTTTAACAGTGAGTTCCATATCTCGTACAGATTCTATGATCACGGTTTCACCCGGCTTTAAACCAGCCGGGCCTTTTGCATTCCAGTATTCACCATGGGTAAATACCTTGCCAGTGCCGTCATCATGCCATTCATATACCTGCGCCTTTTCTCCTGTCATTGCTGCAATGCCTGTTACAGGGTTCTTCCTGTGAGTCTTCAGAACAAGCCATACAAGCGCCGAGAAAGAGACTGCAAAGAAAACAGCTATAGGCAGGATTACACCCCAGGATACCTGCGCAGACATTTCAGGTGTCCTGAAGAGAATGATCGAACCCAGAATCAGTGATATGAAGCCGCCCACTGTCAGCAACCCCATGCTTTGAACCTTCAGCTCGGCGAAGAACAGTATTCCGGAAAGTATTATCAGTGCAACGCCTGCATAATTAACCGGCAGGGCGGAAAAGGCAAAAAACGCCAGGATGATGCATATGCCTCCCAGGATTCCGGGGAGTATTGCGCCCGGGCTGGATAGTTCGAAATATATTCCGGCAAGGCCGATCAGCATAAGGATGTAGGCGATGTTTGGATTTGCAAGGGTGGACAGCAGCCTTGAACGGAAGTTCATGGGGCGCTCCGTCACAGGGGCGCCTTTTGTCTTCAGTGTAAAAGTCATACCCGCTTTTTTTATTGTTTTGCCGTCGATTTTTGTTAGCAGGTCATCAAGGCTGTCTGCAATCAGATCAACGACATGCTTTTCAACAGCTTCTGTTGCCGGAATGGAAACACTCTTTCTTACTGCATCCTCGGCCCATTTTTCGTTTCTTCCTCGTTCTTTGGCGATGCTCCTTGCATAGGCGGATGCGTCATTTGTCACTTTTTCCGTCATTGTATCTGTTTCAGTTTTCTTGTCCTTGTCTCCCTTTTCAATTCCGCCGCCCCCGGGTCCTATTCCGACAGGATGGGCTGCTCCTATGTTCGTTCCGGGTGCCATGGCTGCAATATCTGCAGCCAGGCAGATGAGAGCTCCTGCAGATGCTGCACGGGCACCCTTGGGATATACATAGACAACAACAGGGACGGGTGCGTTCATTTCTTTCTGTATTATGTCCCGCATAGAAGTATCGAGACCTCCTGGTGTATCCAGCCTGATTATAATGGCCTCAGCTTTTTCCCTGACAGCCCTGTCGATGTTTTCTGTGATGTATGAACCGACCGGAGGCGAGATGGCATCCTTGACATCGATCACTATTATATCACCAGCCAGAATTTTTCCGGCTGATAAAAGAATAAAAACAATTGTTAAGAACGTGACGGCTGATTCAGGCCAAGCATTTCCATAACTTTTTTTATGTCTTCCCATGTCTCCCTCTTTTTGGATGGATTCTGAAGCAGGTAACTTGGATGAAATGTCGGCATGACGGTTATACCCATGTAGTTTGTAAAATTACCCCTCAACCTGCTGATCGGGGTAGTAATTCCCAGTAGATTGTGAGTCGAAACCGCTCCGAGTGTGATAATCACTTCAGGCTTGATCAGGGAGATCTGTCTTTTCAGATAGCCGATGCAATTTTCAACTTCATCAGGCAGCGGATTGCGGTTTCCCGGGGGCCTGCATTTTACTATGTTGGCTATGTAAACGTCTTCGCGTCTGAGTCCCATGCCTTTCACTATGATGTCTGTCAGAAGCTGACCTGCAGGTCCGACAAAAGGCCTCCCCGTGTCGTCTTCGACCGCCCCTGGTCCTTCGCCTATGAACATTATCCTGGCATCATGATTTCCTTCACCGAAAACGATGTTTTTTCTTGTTGCAGAGAGCCTGCACAGTGTGCATTCCTGCATTGATTCTCTGACGTTTTCAAGGGTGTCTACTGCTGCATCCTTAGCTTCGAGAGGCTTTTCGGCAAGTGTTGCCGGTTCAGGCATGATTACAAAATCACCTGTCCAGTTCTGTTCGTCCCTTAGTATCTGAGTTAGAGATTCTCTCACAGTCTTTCCCTTACAAGGTCCAATATCTTGTCTGAAAGTCGTGTTTTCTGCATGCCTTCAAACTTGAAATCGCCATCCTGCAAAAGGATTGTTCCTGTGTTCGTATCTGAAGCGAATCCGCTTCCCTCAATGCCGACCCTGTTGGCGACAATCATATCCAGCGATTTTCGTTTCATCTTTTCCGACGCGTTCTCAATGAGGTCATCTGTTTCTGCGGCGAATCCCACAAAGAACCTGCCCTTTTTCATAGGGCCTATAGTATGAAGTATATCCGATGTGGGAGCCATTTCCAGACTGGTCATGGCTGATGCGCCTTTTTTTATTTTTGAACTGCTTATAAACTTTGGCTTGAAGTCGGCAACAGCTGCTGCCATTATGAGAACATCGGCGTTTTCGATGTGGTCTTTTACGGCAGCCAGCATGTCGTCTGCAGACCTGACCTGTATTACATTCGCCCAGGGGGCATAACTGAGATTAACCGGCCCGGAAATAACTGTGACATCCGCTCCCCTCAGGCCGGCTGCTTCGGCTATTGCAGCACCCATTTTTCCTGTTGAGCGGTTAGTAATAAACCTTACAGGGTCGATATCCTCGCACGTCGGCCCGCATGTGAGAAGTATGCGAATGCCCTGAAGATCATGTCTGGTCAGCATCTTTCTGGCTTCGAGGATGATCCTTTCGGGGTCGGGCATTCTTCCTTTGGCATCCCATCCGCATGCCAGCAGCCCTTCATCCGGTTCAAGGATATTTATCCCCCTCTTGGTGAGAATATTCAGGTTGTCCTGCGTAGCCTTGTTTTCCAGCATGTTTACGTTCATTGCGGGGCATACAAGGGCAGGGGCCTTTGTAGCGAGAACAGTGCTTGACAGCAGGTCATCGGCAATGCCGCCCGCCATTTTCGCAATGAAATTTGCAGTTGCCGGCGCGATGATAAAAAGGTCGGCCCTGTCTGCAAGTGCAATGTGTTCGATCTCATATTTCTGCTGATGATCAACGGGAAACATCTTTGAATATACCGGGTGTTTTGAAAGGGTTTGAAGCGTAAGGGGAGTGACGAATTCATGGGCGGAATCAGTCATTATGCAGATTACATCAGCTCCCAGCAGGGAAAGCCCTCTTACAACAAAAGGGGCCTTGTAGGCTGCAATGCCTCCTGTTATTCCATAGATAACCGTTTTCCCGGTCAATTCTTTTTCGTCTGTACAACCCATATCTCAACCCTGGTGTCCATGGGATTCTCTGAAATGAGGATTGATGCGATCTTGTCAGGCTTTGAAAAATACATTTTTATATTGCCCTGGAAGGAATATTCATCAAGTCTGGACCATCCCGCCGAAGGCATTGTCGAACTGAAAAACTTTTCGACTGACTCCCCATCCACTCTGCCTCTTACGACAAGCTGGCCGAATCCGTTGACTATATAGCTCCCCGATGAATCCTTTCCCAGTTCGGCAGGGATAAGTACATCCGCAAAGTCCATGTATGATGGCCCTTTCGGGGCGGGTGCCTGTACTGGTGACTGTTGCGGCAGTTCTCTCGGTTTGACATCGTGGAGTTTTAGGCTGCTGCATCCGGAAACTGAGAAAATCAAGAGGGTTGCTGCAATCAGAATATGTCCAGGTTTCATTGAGCCTCCTTAGTGAAGAAAAGGATTGAATCTTTTTTCTGTGGCGACTGTTGTCGCCGGGCCATGTCCGGGATATACCTGCACAGTATCTCCGAGTGGAAGGATTTTGGTTTTAATCGAGCTTATAAGTGTTTCGTAATCACCGCCCGGGAGGTCTGTTCTTCCTATCGACTGGGCAAAAAGGGTATCACCGGAAAAACATGTTATGCCGTCGGATGCGATTAAAGAAATTCCACCCGGCGAATGTCCCGGCGTATCAAGTACCTTAAGCGAGTATTTTCCGAAATTGATTGCGTCTCCTTCCGAAAGCAGGCGGTCCGGCTCAGGCGGCTGTTCAATCCTTACACCGAACATGCTTCCCATCTTTGAAGAGAATTTCAAAACTGGAAGTTCAGAGGAGTGCATCATGATTTCCGCGCCGGTTGCCTCCTTTATTGCCCCCAGGGCACCTATATGATCAATATGGGCATGTGTGATTACAATGCCAACAATTTTAATGCCTTCGTTCTTAATTTCTCTGAGTATCCTGCCCGCATCACCGCCCGGGTCGAGTACAAGACCTTCTTTGGTTTCTTCATCCCATATTATAAAACAGTTAGTCATGAAATCGGTTACTGTTATATTTTTAAATTGCATTAAATGATTCCTCCTGTGGTGATGAATGTCTTTGAATTAAATATCTTGTTAATGACGAGCATAATACACCACCAAGATGCAGGTCAACAAACATTACATCAAAAACAACACAGGTAAATAATGCCGGAAAAGTAATAAATAAATTATTAACAATGCTTAAAACATTAATTAATGTAAATATAATAACATTAAAAGCAAATTATTGTTGACATTAATGTATATTACAGGTATTCAATGGTGAGTAACTGCTCACCTAATAGATATAAAAGGAGGATTTTATGAAAGTTGGCGTACCTAAAGAGATAAAGAGATTTGAAAACAGGGTTTCCATGACCCCTGACGGCGTGCGTGCATTCAAAGCCGCAGGCCATGATGTGTACGTAGAGAAAGGCGCCGGTGTTGGGGCGCAGATAACGGATGAGATGTATGCAAAGGCAGGGGCTGTCATGATTGGTTCTCATGAAGAGGTATTCGAAGTGGCCGACATGATTTATAAAGTCAAGGAGCCTCTTAAGGAGGAGTATAAGCTTTTTAAGAAAGGCCAGCTCCTTTTCACGTATCTTCATCTGGCGGCTGACAAGGAACAGGCTGTGGCTCTTATGGAAAAAGGGGTTACCGGTATCGCATTTGAAACCATCCAGCTTGAAAACGGGCATCTTCCCCTGCTTGAGCCTATGAGCGAAGTAGCCGGCAGACTGGCGGTGCAGGAAGGTGCGAAATATCTTGAGAAAACATTCGGAGGAAGAGGTATCCTGCTTGGCGGCATTCCGGGCGTCCCAAGGGGAAATGTGGTCATAATCGGAGGCGGTGTTGTCGGTGCCAATGCTACCAAGATTGCCATCGGAATGGGTGCAAGGGTTACATTGATGGACGTGCAGAAAAGCATTCTCCAGAAATATGATGATTTTTACGGAGTCTCGATCGACACCATATATTCGACTCCGGACAACATAGAGCGCTGTATCGAGGATGCCGACCTTGTAATCGGAGCTGTTCTCATTCCGGGCGCGTCGGCCCCCAAACTGATTACCGAAGAGCATGTCAAAAATATGAAAAAGGGCGCAGTCATCGTTGATGTTGCTGTTGATCAGGGTGGTTGCTGTGCATATACAAAGGCTACGTATCACGATGACCCGATATTTTATGTTGACGGAGTCGTCATGTACTGTGTGGCGAATATGCCTGGCGCCGTACCGGTCACTTCGACCTGGGGGCTTTCGCAGGCAACCCTTCCTTACGGATTGAAAATAGCAAGTCTCGGTATAAAGGAAGCTTCTAAAGATCCGGCAATACTCAAGGGGATTAATACATTTGATGGCAATCTGACACATCCTAAAGTGGCTGAAAGCCTGAATATCGATTACAAAAAGATCACCCCTGATTTGCTGTAGATATTTTTGAGAAAAGCGCTTTAATGGATCCGGGGTTCATCTCAGCCGGAGACGGACTCCGGGTTTCTTGTTTCTAAAGGAGGATAAATGGGGCTGCATATTTACATACATATTCCCTACTGTATCAGCAAATGCAGATATTGCGGATTTTCATCGATCGAAAATTCAAATCCGCCACAGGAAAGATATGTTGAGGCAGTTCTTGCAGAAGCTGAGATGTATGCAAACATCCTTTCTGCTGACGACAGTATATCCACTATATATTTCGGTGGAGGTACACCGACGCTTTTTAGTGCACTGTCAATCGGCAAAGTTATCGATGGGTTAAACAGTTTGTGGCAGATTGAAGCCGATTCCGAGGTATCGATTGAAGCGAATCCAGAGACGATTTCAAGAGATCATGCACTTCAGCTTAAAACTGCTGGTGTAAACCGGGTAAGTTTGGGTATTCAAAGTTTTTCAAACAGGCTGCTTGGGTTTCTTGGCAGGGTTCATGATTCGGATAAAGCCATTGATGCTTTCGGATCATTACGGGCAGCGGGCTTTGATAATATAAATATTGACATGATGTACTCCATACCGACCCAGAACCTGTCAGAACTCAAGTTTGATTTGGAGCGAATCACAGAGCTTGATCCGGAGCATGTCTCTGCATATATGTTCAGCCCCGATACCAGATGGGCCCAGACTGTTGGACCTCTTTCTGAGGATCAAATTGAGCGTTTTTTCTACACTGTATTGGAAAAACTGTCTGGCTGCGGATTTAACCAGTATGAAATCTCCAACTTTGCCAGAACCGGATGTGAATGCAGACATAACCTTGCATACTGGAGGTACAGTCCCTATATCGGACTCGGTGCGGCTGCGGTCTCCCGCCTGGACGGCATTCGCAGTACCAATGAAAGTGAACCTGAAAGATATATGTCTCTTGTGCTTGACAAAAAGAGGCCTGTCGTATCCGAAGACATACTTGATGATAATACCATGGATTTCGAGAAAAAGTTTCTTCTGCTCAGGACTGTTTACGGTATACCGGAAGAATTAATGCCAAAGAATATTCCGCCCGGCCTCTTTGAGATAAGAGATGGCAATGCGGTTCTTACCCCCAAAGGGATGCTACTTTCAGACGAGATATTTTCAATGCTTTAGGTCCGAACTATTTCAGATCATACCTGCTGATGGTTACCTTCCGTATGTTGTATGATTTGAGTGAATCATTTAGAAGAATCTCCATCTGATCAGGCCTGAACGATAAACCTTTATTCTGAAGATTTTCAAGAATAGCGGACCTTATTTCGAACATCCTCGCCAGTACATCAGGCTTCTTTTCGGGGGGGAAACTCAGACTGATATCGGCGATCAATATTTTTGATTCTTCCGTGTTTTTGTTTCTGCATACGACTATGAAAGGTTCAAGAGCGATTGTTCCGTTATTTTGTGCCGGGAGAACGGTAACGCTTTTTATGGTGAAGTTCTTCCCGGCTTTTTCCTTTTTCAGAGAATCGATAATATAATATGACATCAGTGCAGTTACAAAAAGGACGAGCAGAACTATTAAAGGTTTTAACCATTTAAGGTTGTCAGATTTATTATTCCCGCTGTCGGTCCCGGTCATTTTGGGGATTCACCAAGAAGCATTTCAATCTTCCTGCCGAGCATATCGGCGGTAAACGGTTTTATTATGAAATCCTGCGATTCAGGATCAAGAAGGCCTGTCATCTCATCGGCCTGTGTTTCTTTCACGACCATAAGAAACGGTATGTCTTTAAGCCCGTCACTGCTTTGTATAACCTTGAGAAGCTCTATGCCGGACATGTCCGGAAGATCATAATCCGATATTATCAATTCCGTCTTGCCCCTGTTTATGATATCAAGACCTGTAGAACCGTCATCCGCTTCAAGTATATTTACAAATCCAAGCTCTAAAAGACAATCCCTGATAATCCTTCTCATGAATGGAAAGTCTTCAATCAGAATTATATTAATATTGCTGTCCATTGTAAGGTCCTGTAACGCCTTGTCTCAAACCTATTCTCTCACTTCTTTGAGTATTTTCTGCATTTTGGAACGAAGTCTGAGTATGGATTTTGTATGTATCTGAGAGACCCTTGATTCGGTAAACTTGAGCACGTATCCGATCTCTTTCATTGTGAGTTCATCATAGTAGTACAGTGAGATGACCATGCGTTCTTTTTCAGGCAATGACTGAATAGCGCGTGCAACCATATCTCTGGCCTCATTGAGCCCCATCTTGTGAGTGGGCCAGTCCTTTTCGTCCTGCATGATAAATTCGAGCAGATTTCTTTTGGAAGAGTCCTGATTGTCCTCTCCAAGGTCATCAAGGCTTAAAAGAGATACCGAAGCGGTCTCGGAGAGAAGGCGGTAAAAGCTTTCCATGTCAACTTCAAGCTCTGTAGCTATTTCTTCGTCATTCGCAGGCCTGCCTAGCGATGACTCAAGCCTTGAATATGCATCCTCAATCTTCCTGGCCTTTTGTCTCACTGAACGGGGGACCCAGTCCATGGAGCGCAATTCGTCGAGCATTGCTCCTCTTATCCTGAATTCTGCGTATGTCTTGAATTTGATATTCTTTGTCGCATCGAATTTTTCCATTGCGTCTATAAGGCCGATGACACCTGCATTTATCAGGTCGTGAATATCGATATGAGGCGGAAGCCTCATCGCAATCCTGCTTGCAATATATTTGATAAGTGGTGCGAATTCATTAATTACTTTCGCGCGTATCTTCGGATCCGTGCGTTCATTGTCTGTCAAGTCAGGAAACGCAATATCCAGCATCATTCATCCTTTTTCACTGCTTTCAATATGTCTCTTGAAGAAAAACTGTAATGTGCCGCTTTCTTGTGGTGCATTAATACTCTCAATTCTTTTTACAATTGCACCCAACCTTTTACTAGCCTCACTGCCCGGATTAATTTCAATAAAAGCCCTCTGTTCTCTTATGCTTTCCGGTATATTTGAATCATGCGGAATACTCCCAAGCATGTCAAGCGCAATATCCCCAAAAAACTTATCACATGCAAAAATTAATTTTCTTATTACCTCCTTGCCCTCATATGCCGAGAGCACGTTGTTAACGATTATTTCGAATCTTTTAATATTGTATCTGGTTCTCATGACCTTGATAAGGGCATATGCATCTGTCAAGGATGTCGGTTCAGGTGTTACGACAACGATGATTCTCTGTGCCGCCGAATTGAAGTAAGTAACATTTCCGGATATTCCGGCACCTGTATCAATGAGCATGTAATCGAAATCGTCATTGAAATTGTCAAGGGCGTTCACTATTGCAAGCTGCTGCTCATAAGACAGTACAGAAAGCTCCTGAATGCCGGAGGAGGCAGGTATAATCCTGATCCCTGACGGGCCTTCAATCATGATATCATTGATATCGCAATCACCATGGAGCAGGTGATTGATATTATATTTTGAAGATAATCCAAGCATAACGTCGATATTTGCCAATCCGAGATCCGCATCAAACACAAGCACTTTTCTGCCCATGGATGAAAGAAGTATCGCCATGTTGGCCACGATGCTTGTCTTTCCGACCCCACCCTTGCCTGATGTGATTGATATCACCTGCGGGGAATTATTCTTTTTCTTCTGCATTAATGTTTCAGGCCTGGGTATCATTTTATCAAGTCCCCTTAGCTGTTATTAATATGTGGTTAACCCAATAAGTCAATCTCAAGATTGTCGGTCATATTGACTGTACATGCAATTAAGATTTGGGTATTTATTTTTTAAAGGATTTTATAAGATTTTAAAAGGGAGGAATTTATGAACTCTCTAACATATCTGAAGAAATTAAATATCAAGGGTGCAGTAAATAATGAATACCTTTATTATGCCTTTGTTAAATGTGACGTACCATGTACGGTGAGAAATGTATGAAACAGATGCTGAAGCTTTATGGAAAATATATTATCAGCAAGCCTCTGGGACTTATTCTGGTTCTGGCGGTGTGTTCTTTGGCAACGGCTCAGCTTGTTATTCTATCGAGCGTATCGGATGCACTGGCAAGTCATAATATTCTGCCTGAATCGGTGAGAACAATAATGGTTTTTCTGAAAAGCGGTATGTCCCAGCAGGATATCCAGAGATTTAACGCCGGATTAAACGGGATCCATGGTGTTGATAAAACCGTGTATATTTCCAGAAAAGATGGGCTCAAAAAGATGAAAGAATGGCTGGGAAACGATAGCGACATCGTATCGGGGCTTGATGCGAACGCTCTGCCGGAAGCATTCGCCGTTGTCCTAAAGGATTCCTATTTGCCGCTGATTGATAATATCGCAGAAAATATTGTGAAATTGCCCGGTATAGAAAATACAAGGTATAACATTGAACTTGCAGCAAAGTCGGCATATTTTCTGAAGAGCTTTTCAGAGCTGTCGAAATATATATTCGGTGTATATGCAATTTGTCTCGGTCTGCTTGTTTTCTGTTCGATCAAGTTGAGACTTGCAAAGAAGGATTTGCTGCTGCCTTATAAACAGAGCCGGCTTACGGTAAACCTGGCGATTATTCTGGAAGGGATATCATATATATTGATATCCGCGGCGGCAGGCAGATATCTTGCTGATATCGCAGCGGGACAGGCGGTTATTTTAGTACCGGAGATAAGATATCTTGTGGCAGTTCAAAACATCAGAGAAGTATTGATCGGAATCGGTTTTTCCGCTTTGTTCGGTATGGCCGGGACGGTCTTTTCCTTAAAGGTGCGGGAGTGAGAATCTGCCTGAGCTTATTCGTATTTATTCTTGTATTCCCTTGCGCCCTCCATCCGGCAAGTCTGGAATCGAAGATCAAGAATCTTGATGAAAAGGCAAAGGTCGCAGATACAAAAAGGGCCGCCGAAGAAAAAAATCTCAGTTCCATTAATTTGAAACTCAGTTCAATGGAGAAAGAAATCTCAAACCTGAAAAAGGTTATCGGGGAGAGAAGAATAAAAATTATTGAGACATCGAACCTGATTATCCTCTATGACAGTGAACTCAGAAAAAATCAGGAAATAATGAGAGACAAGCTCATCGATCTTTACAAGGCGCAGTCTGTTGATTCCCTGAATAGCCCTTCCGGCCGCAGCAATCTTGCCCCTTATGCTGCGGTTTCAATATATGCAAATATCCAGGAGGCGGATAGATACAGGCATATGAAAGAGCTCAAGGAGGAGGCGAAAAGCTCTCTCGAAAAAGAAGAGGCTGCATTAAAAAGCGATATGAAAAAGCTCGATAAAAAGGTTTCCGAGCTTGGCGTCGAGAAGAAGAAAAAAAACGATCTGATAGCCTCACTGAAAAAAGAATCCAGAACATACAAAAGTGAGATTGAAAGGCTGATGCGTCAGCTGACTCAAAGAAAAAAATCGGAATTGATTATTCCGGGAACCGGTCTGGCTAAACTGAAGGGGAAGCTTCCGTGGCCGGTAAAGGGGAAGGTCGTTCAGGGGTTTGGCAGGCATAAGGAAACAGGGATACTGCAGATATCCCAGGGTATTGACATCAAAGCACAGCCCGGCGAAAGGGTAAAATGCATTTATAAGGGCAAAGTGGTTTATTCAGGCTGGCTTGATGTATTTGGGAATACGCTGATTATCGATCATGGGAACGGGTTCCATTCGGTTTACGGTTTTCTTCAGAAAGTAGTCAAGTCAGCCGGCCAGGATGTTGCAGAAAATGAATATATTGCCTTTACCGGTGAGGATGTCACTCCTCCCGGGGCCAATCTTCATTTTGAGATCAGGTATAAAGGCAATGCCCTCGATCCTCTTGACTGGCTTCAAGGAAGATAGTTGTTATTTTACTAAAATCAAGGATATGCTATAGGGCAGCTATCCTTAATATGTAAGGAAAATACAGGAGATTATATGAAAAGAAACAAAAAGCTGTGGACGCTTATCTTTTTATTGATATGTCTTTCTTCGGTCTTGTTTTTCTATAAGGCAAGATTGCTCAGTGCTGATACTCTTAAAATGTATCCTCAGCTCGAAAAGTTCACAGACTGTCTTGAAATAATTGAAAAAAACTATGTCGATACCGTCCCTCCTGAAAAGCTTGTAGAGGGAGCGATAAAAGGCATGATGTCCACTCTTGATCCCCATTCCGCTTATCTTACGAAGGATGCCTATAAAGAGATGCAGATCAGCACCACTGGATCTTTCGGAGGGTTGGGCATAGAAATTGGCATGAGGGACGGGATTCTAACGGTGATCACTCCGATTGAAGGAACCCCTGCGTTTGAGGCTAAAATACAGCCGGGGGACAAGGTTCTTGAAATCGACGGCAAATCCACCTACGAGATGACTCTGGAGGATGCCGTCAAGCTTTTAAGGGGGCCTAAAGGGACAAAAGTTACAATCAAGATACAAAGGGGCATGGATGAGAAACCATTTGATGTTACTATAACAAGGGCCATCATTCATATTGAAAGCGCAAAATCGATGATGCTCGAACCGGGATACGGCTATATAAGAATAAGACAGTTCCAGACCGATACGACGGAATCGATTAAGAAAGCTCTTGTCACCATGGTGCCATTGAAGGGTCTTATCCTTGATTTAAGGTATGACCCGGGTGGATTGTTAAGTCAGGCTGTAGATGTGAGCGACCTCTTTCTCGATGAAGGTAAAAAGATCGTCTATACTTCAGGCAGGGCGCAGGAAGACAAGAAAGAGTACATATCCAAAAAGGGAGACAAGGCATACGAGGATTTTCCGATAGTTGTTCTGATTAACGGCGGTACCGCGAGTGCGGCAGAGATTGTTGCGGGTGCGCTTCAGGATAACAAACGCGCGGTGGTTTTAGGGACAAAAAGTTTTGGCAAGGCTTCCGTGCAGGTTATAAGGCCCTTATCCGACGGTTCAGCTCTGAAGCTTACTATTGCCAGATATTATACGCCATCAGGCAGGGATATCCAGGCAACCGGCATTATTCCCGATATCGTACTTGATCAGACCATAAAGGATTCGGCGGAAAAAGGAGATGAAGACGGCGAGCTGAAATTCATAAGGGAGAAAGATCTTAAACAGCATCTTGAGCCATCCGGAAAAAAGGATGACTCGAAAGAGGATCCTGCTCAGAATCTGCTGAAAAATGACAATCAATTGAAATATGCCCTGGATATTTTAAAGTCCTGGAGGGTTTTCAGTACAGTACAGAAAACTTCATGAGCAAAACTGCCAAACGGAAAAATATCATACTGGCAGTAATAGCTGTCATAGCTGTTGCTGCTGGTTTGATATTATTACTTGAAAGAGGGCTGCAGAAAATTCAGGAACCGGCTCATAATATACCCTCAAAACCCGTTATTAAAGGAGTGGATCCTCTTCTGGCGATCAAGGGTTGCCTTTTCGATATGGGAGTTACCAGAGGAGATGCCGAGTTCAGCGGGGATAAGATTATCGTTAAGGTAAAAGAAAAAATTCCTGAAGACAGGCTTGAAGAATTCTTTAAGCCCATGAAGAAGATTGGCAGAATTGAAATAAGGGATGATAAACATGTCATTATTGTTATGGACAGCCGCAGGTGGGAAATTGAAATTGTTTATCCTTCCGAGGCTGAACCGGCAATACCCGAAGTCATAAAACCGGGTATTGGGAAAAAGGCCAGAATAGCAATTATCATAGATGATATGGGTTTGAACCTTAAAGCTGCGTCCCGTCTGGCGCAAATTGATCGTGATCTGAGTTTCTCGGTTCTGCCTTACACTGAAAAGTCCAAAGAAGTTGCGTCTTACCTTCATTCAAGAGGGTGTGACGTGCTCGTGCATGTTCCCATGGAAGGCGTGCCCGGCAAAAACCCTGGCAGGGGGGCCATATTATCGGATATGGATAAGGACGAGGTGCTTGCAGTGCTTGAGAAAGATTTAAACAATATTCCTTATGCAATCGGCGCCAGTAATCATATGGGGTCCAAAATAACACAGGACAGAGATAAGATGACCGTGATTATTAATGAGCTTAAAAGAAGGGATATGTTTTATATCGACAGCATGACTTCACCTAATTCCATATGTCTGGATGTCTCAAAAGATGCGGGGGAACCTTTTGCCAGACGTGATGTTTTTCTGGATAATGAATTGAACGAGGTGTACATAACAGGCCAGCTAGACAGGCTCAAAAGAATTGCAATGAAAAACGGATACGCGATCGGCATATGCCATCCGCATGAAGAGACAATAGCGGTACTCGAGAAGGAAATTCCAAGACTGAGGGCTCATGGAATCGAACTTGAACCTGTTTCAAAATTTGTAAAAAAAAGATAAGGTCTCTTTCAACCCTTTAAAAGCTTTTCCCTTAGTTCATAAGTAAGTATTGTTCCCCTTTTTGGAGATGCTGTTTTTTCCATGGGTTCGGTTTCATCGGGATATAACAGGTCCATTCTGGTTATCTCGCCGTTTGTTATTTGTTCTATGCGGGAAGCAATCTCAAGGCTTGGTTTTGTTTTTCCGGAAAGAATCATGGAGAGTGAACTTGGTTTTATTCCTATTGTGTCTGCCATATCTTTCTGGTGGATGCCCTTGAGTTGAAGCCATGTTTTAAAGTGCATAAATTCTCCTGTCTTTAATAGATGATTTGTTAAAACTTAAGCAAAGCCAATGTATATTGTCAATGTTGCTTTTGAACGCAATCTGTTAACAAAAGAAACATTGCATTGTGCATATTTATGTTATACGAAATTAGATGAACTGCAATTCATAAAAAATTTCTACAGAAATAAGGGGAAGACAAGAGATGTCAAGATTCATTGATATTACCGAAGATTGTGAGGCCGTTATCAAGTCTTCGGTAGAGCAAATCGGAAAAGTAAGTGATATTGAAATGTTAGCTTTATATTCAGTCAAAAACGGCGAAGAGAATCAGGCAGATATTTATATCAAACTGGATAATGGAGAGGGCCTTCCTCTTCATGTTAATGAACGTTTAAATAATATAAAAAAGAACTTTCCATATATCTTCGATAAACTTGAAAAAAATATTCCAGTTACAGAAACTGACGAAATATTCTATGCCGCAGGTGAATCGAATTCAAAAAAACTGCCTAAATCAATAATATTTCTGCCTGTTGTTGTGGACAACCTGCTCTGGGGATTCGTATTCTGTATACACAGAACCGACTATGACTGGAAGGCAAGGGATCTGTCCCTGTTCATTGAACTGACACATAAGATAAGTTCTTCATTGTCAAGGAAAAATCAGATCATTAAACTCTATAAAGAAAAAGAAAGCTGTCATTTCCTTATGGAAAATATCAGTGATCTGGTAGTAATGGCTGATGAGAACAATGCCATAGTAAGCATCAGCGGGGATATGATAAGGTCAGTCGGTTATTACCCCGAGGAAATTCTCGGCAGACAAATCTCAAGTCTTATTTCAGAGGATGACCGTGAACGGTTCAACCATGATTCGGAATCATTCAGGAAAGGGCGCTTATCAGGGGAATATAGAATAGTGTTTAAAAACGGCAGCGTTAAATGGGCTGGCGTGTTAATCTCTCCCATTTATGAAGATAATTCATATAAAGGGTGCTGGTTCTTGTTTGCTGACATCGATGAAATCATGAAGGCGCATGAAAAGACAGCCGAGAGCGAAGCTCTATACAGGATGCTCCTTGAAAATGCCCAGGATATTATATGGACTATGGATCCTGACTTCAAGATGACCTTCCTTTCCCCTTCAGGAGAAAAGATCGGATGGACCTCATGCAAAGAGATCAATCTTGCGGGAATAAAGGAATTTCTTGGCGGAGCCCAGCATATGAATATCAGGAATACACTTCAGGAATATCTGATCAGTGCCGGAAAAGGTCCGAGGGATGAAAATCCATTCAGGCTTTTTACCTATGAGCATATAAATCCCAGAACCCTTATCAAGGGATATATTGAGACGAAGATTTCGATTCTTAGGAAAGCATCAGGCGAGATTGCCGGGTTTATAGGCATAAGCCGGGATTGTACCGAGAGAAAGAAAATGGTGGATAATTTGTTGTCTGTAGAATCAAGGCAGCGTTACCTTCTCGATAACATACAGGATATTCTTCTTTGCCATGACATGAACGCAAAGATAACTTATATAAGTGACAACATCAAACAATTAACCGGTTATGATCCCTCGGAAATTACAGGTAAGTCGGCAGGGGATTTTGTTCATCCAGACATGAAAAAATATTTTGAAGAAAACCTGGATAGATTTCGTACAACCAGAGAGGGTGGTGTCCATGAATACAAGCTGATTCATAAGGACGGCACAGAACACTGGTACCGGCTTAATACAAAGCCCAATTTTGATGAGGCCGGACGATTTATCGAAGTTGTCGCGGTAATGGCCAACATCGACAAATATAAGGAAGTTGAAAAGTATTTTGAAATCACTGAGAAAAAGGAGAACCTCTACCAGCACATTGTAGGCAAGGTGCAGGACCTGGTCTGGGCTTCGTCTCTTGACTACATGACCATTTACATGAGCCCTTCCATAAAAACGGCACTTGGATATACCGTGGAGGAAGCGCTCGGGATGGAATTCGGGACAACCTTCAAGCCGGAATCTCTATCCAGGGTGATGGCTGTACTACGGGAAGCCAGGGCGGCTGTTGCAAGAGGAGATTACAACTTCTCGGCCGAGCTTACGGTTAACCAGTTCAAGAGAAACCGCAGAACATTGAAGGGCAACCTTAGAATTTCCATACTTTGCGACACACAGAACAATCCCTATGGATATCTGGGTATAACATCATTCAGGAAGAGGGGGCCGAATGTCAAATCTCAGGGTAATCCGGAACTGAAAAAAAAGAAAAGGGGAAGGCCCAGGGGGAGAAAAAATTCTATCTGATCTCTTCCTCTGTCAGATAACATGCAGGGTCCTCGCTCCAGGGATCTCCTGTCGCAGCTTCAGCCCTTGCTCTGAAATTACCTGCACATACATCAAGCCATCTGCAGCCGGCGCACCTGCCTGAAACATAATTTTTCTTGTTTTTGAGCTTCATGAGAAATTCGTTTGTTTTATCATCCCAGATGTCGGAAAAAGGCTTTTTCAACACATTTCCCAGCACCTTGTTCCGCCAGAACTGGTCAGGATATACGTCGCCGTCCCAATTTATTGAGCCGATTCCCAGTCCGGTTGAATTGCCTGCATTCATTTTTAAAAGTTCGAGCACATCGCCCGCCCTCGGGTCTTTATTCTTAAGCATCTTCAAATAGACGTAAGGACCGTCCGCATGGTTGTCCACGGTCAAAACTTCTACTGACATGCCCTTATCGATGAGGTTTTTTGTCCTGTCCATTATCAGATCAAGTGTCGCGCGTGTCTGTTCATGAGTGAGATCTTCTTCCATGAGGTTTTTCCCGCGCCCAGAATATACAAGGTGGTAGAAGCAGATCCTTTGTATGCCCCGGCTTTCCATTAGGTCGAAAATTTTCGGGATTTCCTGATAATTCCTTTTATTCATCGTGAAGCGGAGCCCGACTTTTATTCCGGCGGACATGGCATTTTCAATTCCTTCTAAGGCTTTTGCAAACGCCCCATTTACTCCCCTGAACCTGTCGTTCACTTCTTCAAGTCCGTCAAGGCTGACTCCGACATATGAGAGTCCCATATCACCAAGAATTCTGGCTTTTTCCCATGTTATCAATGTCCCGTTTGTTGATATAACGGCCCTTATGCCTGCCGAGGTAGCTGCCCTGACAAGTTCAGGGAGATCTTCCCTTATGAGGGGTTCACCGCCGGAAAAAAGGACTACCGGAACTCCGAAATCCTTGAGGCCGGATATTAGATTCAGCCCCTGTCGTGTTGTCAGTTCAGCGCATCCCCCTTCAACCGATGCATAGCAGTGAACGCATTTGAGATTGCATCTGCTAGTGATATTCCAGACGACAACGGGTTTCTTGTCTTCGGAGAACTGAAGGAGGTGCGAAGGGAGTTCGCTTGATCTCCTTGAATATCTGAGAGGGTCGGATGCCTCTACTGTGCCGCAATACAGTTTGGATATGCCGATCAAGGTACGTCTCCTTTCATCAACTCGATAATCCCTTCATCCGTATATTCTTTTGCATATTGAGAGGCCGGGATACCCGATTTTTCCATGGCGTTTGCTGTAACCGGGCCTATGGCCACAAGTCTCTTGCCCCTTATTATATCAATTTTATCTCCTGCCAGAAGCACGGCGTTTCTGGCCCCTGACGGGCTTGTGAATACGATGGTGTCGCACTCTTCAGCAAGCGAAAGGAATGTCCGGCTATCAGCATTTTCAGGCATGGCCGTCTCGTAAACAAAGATTTCATCAACCATGGCCCCGCGCGACCTGAGCTCATCTGCAAGAAAAGGCCTGGCGTCTTTTGCACGGGGCAGGCAGATTTTCATGCCCTTAATATCCCGGCCTTCAAAAAGGCTGACGATCCCTTCAGACCTGAATTCCTCCGCCATTTTATCGGCCCTGATACCGAACGTTGAAAGGACATCCCTTGTTTTCGGACCGATGCAAATTATTTCTTTTCCGGCCAGGGCCCGGCAGTCCTGACCTTTTTCCGTGAGGGATCTGAAAAACAGAGGCACTGCATTCTGGGATGTGAATATAATCATGTCATATACCGAGACATCGACTCTGAACGGCAATTCCTTCAACTCGATAAGAGGGTAGATATGGACTCGCGCCCCCTGGGCGGCGAAAGCCTCAGCCGTTTTATAAGACAGGTGTGCTGGTCTTGTTATGAGAATACTTCTTCCTGAAAGGGGCTTGTTATGGGAACCGAACAGTTCCCGGCTTAATGCTGCAACCCTTCCGACTACTATTATACACGGAGAACCAATGCCGTTCTTTTCCGCTTCAGCTCCCATGTCTGCCAGTGTCGATACCAGATGCTTCTGCGATGGAAGCGTCGCATCCTGTATGATTGCACATGGTGTCGAGGCATCCATCCCTTCCCGTGTCAGTGCCTCGGAAATCTTGTTTATCCTTCCCGCTCCCATTAAGAAAACAAGCGTACCGGTTTCTTTTGCAAGAAGGCCCCAGTCAAGAAAGCCGGACTCCTTCGAAGGGTCTTCGTGTGCAGTCACGATTTTAAGAGATGCGGCAAGCCCCCTGTGTGTGGGCGGTATGCCTGCGCTTATGGGTCCTGCTATTGCCGAGCTTATGCCTGGAATGATCTCAAAAGGTATTCCGTTTTCTTTAAGAAAGAGAGCCTCTTCCCCACCCCTTCCGAACACGCAGGGGTCGCCTCCCTTGAGCCTGGCAATCGTAAGCCCTCTTTTTGCAAGTTCAAGCAGGAGACTGTTGATCTGCGGCTGTTTTGTGTAGTCTTTTCCTGCGCGTTTCCCTACATAGTATTTTTCGGCAGAGGTCTTTGCCATGAGGATGACTTCATTGGGGATGAGATCATCATAAACAACCGCATCGCACTCAGGGATTATTCCTGCAGCCTTCATGGTAAGAAGACCTGGGTCTCCCGGGCCGGCTCCTATCAGATACACTTTCATTCTAAGATTTTCCTCCCAGCTTCACAAGCAACGTTTCAGCCAGCACGGCGCCTATTTCAGGCGTCAGGCTTCTGCCGGTTGTCCTCGCGATATGGCTTCCGTCAGCGGTTGCTAGCATGGCGCTCATTGATATCTCATTGTTCACTATTCTTGCATGGGCCGCCACCGGAATCCTGCAATCAGCCCCGAGCCTTGCCAGAAATCCCCTTTCCGCAAGTGCGCATGTCCTTGTATCAGGATCGTTAAGCTTTTCAAGAAAAAGGTTCAGCTTTTCATCTTCCTGTCTGGTCTCGATTGCAATAATGCCCTGGCCAGGGGATGGTACCATTTCGTTTAGGTCAATGGCGGTTCCTGTGCTCAAGCCCAGTCTCTTGATTCCGGCTGCTGCCAGTATCACCGCATCGAGGTCCTTATCTATCCTCTTCAGCCTTGTTGTCACATTGCCCCTGATTTCCACACATTCAACATCCGGTCTGATATTTTTGAGCTGGCATATGCGGCGCAGGCTTGATGTGCCCACCCGGGCCGATTCGGGAAGGTTCCTGATGGTGTATCCGCAACTTGAAAAGAGCATGTCACAGGGGTCTTCACGCAAAAGATAGGCTGCAATAGTGAGCCCTTCAGGCGATATCGACTGCATGTCCTTCAGGCTGTGAACGGCCATGTCAATTCCCCCGGAAAGAAGATAGTTTTCAATTTCTTTTACAAAAACACCCTTGCCTCCGATAACTGCAAGCGGTTCCGTTGAGACATCTCCCTCCGTCTTTATAACCATCACCTCTATGTTGAGGCCTGGATCTGCTGACAGCATCAGATTTTTAACGATCTCTGTCTGGGCCAGCGCAAGGGCGCTACCCCTTGTGCCTATCCTTATATTCTTCATCAAGTTTAAAAAGCCTCCTGGCATATTCTATATGTACAGCTGCCGGATGGTCATTCAAAAAGCTTACCGGTCTGTGCAGGAATCTTTTCAATCCGGATTTCAGGGCTGTTTCGAAAGCCATCTTTTCTCCGTCCGGGAGTTCCTGCAAGGATGACTGCTCTTTTGCATATGATTCAATGAGGTTGTACAAGTCTTTTACTGTGTCCTGGGCATTAAGGCGTGAAAGCCATCTTTCGAATAAATCAACCTCATAGTTGATTATCTCGATGGCCTTTCCCGTATGCAGAAGCCTTTTTGAGTAATGTTTGTCTGCAATCGATTTGAGGGCATCGATGTCATAGAGAAAGCAGTTATAAAGCCGGGAGACTTCGCTCTCTACGTCTCTCGGTACGGCGATGTCGATGATTATAACCTCCCTGTTCTTCCTGTGCTTCATTACCTCTGACATCATTTCCTTCGTGATGATCGGTATGAGGGAGCCTGTTGACGTGATGATGATATCAGAGGCGACGAGCTCTTCCTTCAGTGAATCGAATGGTTTCGGGATGCCGTCTAGCTCTGAAGCAAGCAGGCATGCGTTTTCATAAGTCCTGTTGAGGACAGTTATTGTGTTTACGCCTTTTACCCTGAGCCTTTTGCCGGCAATGGATGCCATATCGCCTGCTCCTATGATAAGAGCCCTGCTTTTCTTTATGTCGTCGAAAATATGGCAGGCAAGTTCGACTGCCTCCGATGCCACCGATACGGGGTAATTGCCTATATCGGTTTCAGTCCTTACGCGTTTGGCGGCCTTGAATGTCCTGTGAAGGGCCTTGTCCAGATAGATCGAGGTGATGCCGTGAGCGACGGATTCCCGATATGCATCCTTGACCTGGCCCAGTATCTGCGGTTCGCCTAATACAAGTGAATCAAGGCCGGAAGCGACCGTGAAGAGATGCCTTAAGGCCTCCTGCCCTGAAAAAGACTCGGAATAGGTTTTGAGCTCTTCGGTGTCAATTCCAGAGATCCCTGTCAGAACTTCCCATATGCTGTTTTCGACGGCGTTTACCCAGTATATTTCCGTTCTGTTGCATGTGCAGAGCACATATGCTTCCATGCCGTCCGAAAGGATGCCGCTCATGTCCGATGGTTTTATCATAAGCCTTTCCCTGACTGAAAGAGGAGCAGTGCGGTGGTTTATGCTGATGCAGTTTATGGGGTTCATGTGAGGATCCTGAGTCCGTGCGCCCCCGGGAAAAAGATTTCGATAGATATGGTAAGCACGGCCATGACAACAAATCCTGCGAGGGTGATTGCTGCTGTGCGTCTGCCTCTCCAGCCTATTGCAAAGCGCTGGTGAAGGATAAAAGCGAATATCAACCACATTACGGCGCCGGAAATTATTTTGGGTGCGATGAGCGAAAGCTTCAATCCGGCATTTGATGCCCAGAATCCCCCGATAATCATGCCTAATGTCATTGCAACGAATCCGGCGCTGAGCGTTGATGCTGTCAATTTATCCAGCAGTACAAGCGGTGGAAGGTTGGATGCGGCGCTGTGGATTGTTCCTTTTTTGATGGACCTGTCATGGATGAGATAAACAACAGAGGCTATGCCGGATACCAGGAACAGAGCGTCTCCTGTAATTACACAGGATGTATGCAGGAAGAACCAGAATCCCGATTTCTGGACACCGATATGATACAGACCCAGAGATTGCGATACAAGCGAGAGCGTGAATATAGCAAAAGGGGCGAAAAACGCACCGAACGATATGGTATTTTTCAGTAAAACGGCAGAGGTAAAGATAATGGATGCAATGAGAATGGTCATGTTAACGGCCTGTGGAACGTCTGCAATAGGGAATTCACCTATGCGTATTCCCAGGAGGATGGTATAGGCAAGATGGGAAGTGGCACTGGTTATGAGTGAAAGTGTAGATGCCTTTTTCAGCATATCGTTTCTGGTGAAGAGATGCATTACCGTAAGAATGGCGGTGATGCCATAAAAGATCAGTACTGCCGTCACAGTATTTCCTCCAGGTCGACTTCAACACCGATAGCCTGTTTCAATATGGATTTTACCTCATCTTTTCTAGATTTCCTTATGGCTTCCGGCAGGGACGAGTTGATAAGTATCTCAAAAACCCTTTTGTGAGCTTCATGTCCGCCGTTCTGAGAAACCACGATCGGTCTTATCCTGCCGAGAATCCTGGCGAGTATTTCGTATTCGCTTCCGAGAGCGGCGCTCAGTTCCTGCCGGAGTTTTTTTGAAAGGGCTGGCGATATTCCGCCTGTCGAGATTGCTATCTTGATCGGCCCTTTTTCTACAACGGAAGGGACTATGAAACTGCAGAGTTCAGGCGTATCCACAACGTTGCAGAAGACATTAAGCTTTCGGGCATCCATGCTTACCGCCTTGTTCGTTTCTTCACTGTCGGTTGCGGCAAAGACCAGAAAGGCGTCTTTCAAATCGGATTTGTCGTACTCTTTCTTTCTGATCTCCAGGCCTTGAAACCTTAAGATGGACCTGGATATTTCAGGTGCCACAACCCTTACGGCAGCCCCGTTGGCAAGAAGCGCCTCGATCTTTCTGAATGCAACCGCTCCCCCCCCGACGACAACGCAAAGCTTGTCTTCGAGGTCTAGAAAAACCGGGTAATATTTATTTTCCAGTTCCATATTCTTTCTTCTTCCGAAGACCTTATTATAACAGTAAAATATAATTTCAATAGAAATAACCCGAATATTTCATATGCACCAAAGGCAATTCAGTTCTGTATGATTGCACTCAGAAAGAAGTTTTTTATCGTCCATTGAGGATTGAATGGCAGGAAGGGGATGAGGTTAAGACAGTCTATCAGGGTTTTATTACCTGTCTTCACGCTGACTATCGTTAGAAGCGCCTGAGCCGTCTCCGTCTAATCCTTTCTGTGCCCGTTCGGCCTCTTTTTTGTAACTCTCATCCAGTTTCTTCTCAATCATCTCCTTCTTTTTTACGGCATCCATTCCGGCGGCGGATTTCACAGTATCGTCAATGGACTTTCTTGATTCGGTGCCCTCACAGCCGGTATTTATAAGAATCATCGTTAATGAGAAAATGCAGATGATGGAAAAGGATATCAAGTTGCGCAGGTGTGATTTCATAAGCAGGCTCCTTATTTATTATCTGGTTTTTATAATATCCTTAAGTTTTATTTCAGGCTGATGGTATCTTTCATATTTAGGGGTATTCCTGCCATATTCAATTGCCTGCTCGGGACACCATTGGAGACATGCATAACACTGCTGGCATTTGTGGCTCCAGCAAGGCCTGCCTTCGATGTAGCTGATATTTTCCGCAGGGCAGACCCTGGCGCAGATGCCGCAGCTGTTGCACTTTTCGTTAAGCCAGAAGCTTTTGTCCATTCCCGGAACCATTGAAAAGGTTAACCTGTATATGGCCGAGAAGACTATTCTTTGCCACAGCGGCCCTTTCTCCATATCTCTTGCCTCTTTATTGTTGATGACCGATGCAATGTTTAATATCTTTTCCTCAGCCTCTTTGTAGAGTTTCAGGCAGTGTTCTTTGGTGCCGGGACCGCCCCAGGGAATATAATTTGAAGGCATTTTGATTTCAAAACCGGAGGAAAGCTTTGATCCGTTCCTGTCCATGAATGTTTTAAGCTGCACGAGAGTGTTTGAAACCTGGCCCCCGTTGACTGCCACTGCAAAGATATAATCACTCTTGATAGTCGTACTGTTTTTAACAAAATCTAGAACAGGTGCCGGGACGCCCCAGATATATACCGGAAAAACAAGGCCGATTATTCCGCCATCCTGCATGTAGGGTTTTTCTTTCTTGCCGATCATTGGAATGATACTGACGGGATTATCAAGTTTTTCAGCAATCTTTCTTGCTGTCCATAATGAATTGCCGGTACCGGTGTAATAAAAAATTGTCCCGGGCATGAAGGTCTCCTCTATAAAAATAATTTAAAAATAAAAACTCCCGCACAAAAGAACGGGAGTTTGGAAAATTTTTTTAGATGATACTACTTCTTTTTCTTTTTGCCGGCGACAAGCTCCTTCAGCCCTTTGCCTGCTTTGAACTTGGGTGCTTTTGTAGCTGCGATCTTTATGGGTTTCTTTGTCTGCGGATTGACACCCTGTCTGGCTGCCCTTTCGACAACCTCAAATGTTCCGAAGCCTACAAGTGTTACCTTGTCTCCCTTTTTGAGCGCGCCGCTGATGCCGTCGATTACTGCATTTACTGCTTTTTCGGCTGCCGCTTTGGAACCGCCTGCCTTTTCAGCTACAAATGCCACCAGATCCGTCTTTGTCATCCTTTGTTCCTCCTTCTCTTATTTATATTATTTAGTTTTTTAACTCTGTTTCTATTCTGGCAAACGGGATGAGATATTCATGATGTAGTGCTGCTTTTTTGCCGTTCTTAAACTTATCGACCGCATGAATCCGCAACTTGAGATATTCTTTAAAAAATCATGTCTGCGGATACTCATAAACAGCATATGTATGAATAATATAGTAGTATTTTTATCTGTCAACAGGAATTGTTATAAAAATATAAGATATTGCTTTAAATGGCCTCTCACTGTATTCTGTATAATCAGATTAGCTTTATTATATTAATAGGAGGATGTTATGAGGGGAATGAAAAAGATATTTTATATCCTTATTCTGTTCTCTGCGGTGTCTCTATCCGGATGTGTTGAAAACGGCTCCAGCACAGCAGAAACAGCCGGTATTCAGTCATCCGGTGATAACAATCAGCCTTTGGATGCAGACAGACAGACCTCTGATTCTAAATCTCCGGCAGATCAGCCCGGACGCTATGTGCTGAACATGTACCATTTCAATCTGCAGTATGTCGCAGGCTGTGATATCTGTTATAAAAGGGTTATTCAGAGTTTCGAACCGCTTGTGGATTTCTATATCGCGCATCCTGAATACGGAGCAGACTTCGAAATGCAGGGTCTGATGATTGAATACATGGCTGAAAATTATCCTGCCGTGCTGGAAAAATTCAGGAAAATAGTCAATTCAGGCCAGGTTGACCTTGTTTCTTTTCATTACTCCGACCAGCTTCTGATGGCTTATCCGGCACATGACCAGCAGTGGTCGATAGGTATAAACAATAAGGTATTTGAGAAGTACGGCATAAAAAGGTCAGGGACAATATTTGCACAGGAGGCCATGTTCAGCGAAGGTATGGCGGACATGGGCGCAAAAAACGGGTTCAATGTCGCGGTGATGACAGGCAGTATCTACGGCTGGTTCCAGAATGCAGCTGAACCGCCCTATTACACATGCAGAGGGCTGGATGTTCTGAGGCAGGGCGGTGCTGTTTTCCCGGGTTCCGGCATCGAAGTAAACTGGGAGTTTGTCGGAGACGGCGAAACAGTTACAAGCTTTGATCCCTATTTCCCTGTCCTGAAGTGGTATGTGAAATATTCGATAAACCAGCTTGAAAAGAAATTCGCCGATTATGTGACAAAAGGCTACACGATATCGACAGTAAGTAAATATGTCGATGCCCTAAGGGCTGCCGGTGAAGTGCCAACTCCTCTCAAACCGATCCTTGATACCCCCTGGCGCCCAAGTGATGGAAGCGGGGTTTACCAGTGGATGGGTAAATATGTATTCCCATGGGAAGAGGATTACACCCTTCTGACCGGCAACTGGACTGCCCGCTCATGCCTCATGGCATTTGAACGCAAATACGGCAACATATATCCTGATAAGGTCGAAGAGGCCTGGAGAAATATGCTCAAGGCCGAGGTTTCTGACAGCACAGGCTGGAGGCCGTTCCCTTCAGAAATTGAATATACCAAGGAACATGCCGATGCAGTTCTGGCAATAATACAATCCGTTGACCCGTCGCTCCTTACAAACGCCTGGACAAGACCGGAACTGACTCCTGAAGCATCAGGCCCTGTCGAAATCAAGATAAGCGGCAATCTCCTGAAGAAGCAGATAAAATGGTACAGCTTCCCCGGTCAGGAAAACGTGTGGGTTGCAGATGTCAATCTGAAGAAAATTCCTTTAATCCCGTCCGGTCTTGTAAGCATCGATTTCCCATATGATTCCGACCTTATTGAATACAGCCCAGCGATGCTCGAAAACGAGGTCAGGACCATAAGCATAAACGATATAAAACACAACCCCATACATCTGGCCATTCCGAACGGCTTGATCGGACTTGGTGACGGACTGTACCTTATCCGCGACAACAACTTCGGTGTGCTTGCATCCAGGATTGATATAGACGGCAAAAAGATCAGCTATCAGGCGCTCAACCCGACGGAAAATGAACTTCACATGAGGTTCTATCTGGTCAAAGGGGAGCAGGCTACGGCTCTTACCTGGGCTGATATGATAAACAATATCAATTTATAAATTGAAGGATGGCCGGTTTCAACCGGCCATCCCTACTGACTCAATCAGGACATAAAAAGATTCTTTGTAGCAAAATCAGGGTCGCTCGTTACATTCACGCCAAGCCTTCTCAAGCCTGCCTCATCTCCCGGTGTAGGAATGTGAGTCATATGCACCTCGCAGCCCTTAAGTTCCTTGAGTTTTTCAACCGCGAGCTGGGCCGCCGGGTTTGTTGCGGCACTTATGCTTAAAGCAACGAGGGCTTCCTGCAGGTCAAGGCTTACTGCATGTTCTTCAAGGATATCCTGCTTGAAGTGACTCAATGAATCAGTGATGCTCGCAGGCAGAAGCTTTATCTTTCCCGGTATCTCGGCGAGGTGCTTCGCAGCATGAAGAACAACGCTCGATGCGGCATGCATAAGAGGTGAGTTGCAGCCAGTTACAATTGTACCGTCTTTGAGTTCGATGGCGGCACCGCAGAATATGCCCTCATTACCTTTCGTCTGTGTCAATTGAGCCTCAAGAGCCGCCTTCCTGGCTGGTTCAACAACTTTTCTGTATTCGGGCATAAGATCAAAATCCTTTACAAGCAATTCGGCACGCTGAACGGTATCCCTGTCAGTAAAGCCCATGGCGTATTCACACTGGTAACGGAAGAATCGCCTGATGACTTCCTGCTTTGCCGCCTCCTGTACTATGTCATCATTAATGATGGCAAAGCCTGCCCGGTTCACACCCATGTCGGTAGGTGACTTATAGACACTTTCCCCGCCAGTAATCCTTTCCAGAATACGCCTGACAACCGGGAATACCTCTATGTCGCGGTTATAGTTTACCGAAACTTCATTGTAGGCGTTGAGATGAAAAGGGTCGATCAGGTTGAAATCCCGGATATCGGCGGTTGCTGCTTCATAGGCAATGTTCACTGGGTGCTTAAGCGGTATGTTCCAGATAGGGAATGTCTCGAATTTTGCATATCCGGCCCCCAGTCCCCGCCTGTGGTCATGATAAAGCAGCGTCAGGCATGTAGCAAGTTTGCCGCTTCCGGGACCAGGTCCCGTTACGACGACAAGCGGCTTCTTTGTCTCAATATACTCATTCGCTCCGTAGCCCTCGTCGCTTACTATCTGTTCGACATCGGTCGGGTAGCCTTTTGTAAAGCGGTGCGTATAGACCCTTATCCCGCGTCTTTCCAGCTTGTTTTTGAAGAGTATTGCCGAGGGCTGGGAATCGAAGCGTGTTATTACTATTCCTGCGACATCGATGTCCCAGCGCTTGAGGTCATCGATCATTTTCATGGCATCGGCGTCATAGGTATGGCCGAAGTCCGCCCTGATCTTTTTCCTTTCGATATCACCCGCATATATGCAGAGCAGTATATCCGCCTTATCTTTGAGCTTTTGCAGGAGCCTCATTTTCACATTCGGGTCATAACCGGGAAGAACGCGCGCGGCATGATAATCCCAGAGAAGTTTTCCGCCGAATTCCAGATAGAGTTTGTGATTGAAGCGATTGACCCTCTCGAGGATGTAATCTGCCTGCTCGCTCAGATACAGTTCATTATCGAAACCGATGCCGCTGTTCATATGTTTCCTCCATGTAAAGAATTAAATTTAAAATAATGCGGCAGGTGATTTCACCTGCCGCTCAAGTCTTCTTTAAAGTGTCGTCAGAACATTCTCAATATGCGTCATCGCCCAGTCGATTTCATCCTTCTTTATGATTAGCGGCGGGGCAAAACGTATGACGTGCTGATGCGTTTCCTTGCAGAGAAGGCCTTTTTCCATGAGGGCTTCACAGAAGCGCCTTGCTCCGCCGGCCGATGGATGAAGTTCCAGGCCGATGAGCAGGCCCCTGCCGCGGACCTCTTTGATGTGGGGGCTTTTTATCGATGAAAGCCTTTCCATCAGGTATGCGCCCATCTTTGCGGAATTTTCCACCATGCCCTCTTCGATAAGGACCTTGAGCGCCATCCGCGCCACGGCGCATGCAAGCGGGTTGCCTCCGAACGTGCTTCCATGGTCGCCTGGCTGAAAGACACCCAGTACTTCCTTGTTTGAGAGAACAGCCGAGATCGGATAATAGCCGCCGGAGAGCGCCTTTCCGATAAGGGTTAGATCCGCCTCGATGCCTTCATGCTCTTCAGCGAGCAGCCTGCCTGTACGGCCAAGGCCGGTCTGTATCTCATCAGTTATCATGGTAACGTTGTTTTCGGTGCAGATTCGCCTGACCTCTTTAAGATAGCCGTCAGGTGGAATGATGATTCCGGCTTCGCCCTGGATTGGTTCGAGAAGGAATGCAACTGTGTTAGGCGTGATGGCGTCTTCAAGCGCCTTTGAATCTCCGAATGGAATGATTTTGAATCCGGGAGTGAAAGGGGCATATCCATCGCGATACTGGAATTCGGTTGAGAAACCCACTATGGTTATTGTCCTGCCGTGGAAGTTATTTTCGCAGACGATTATCTCTGCCTGGCCTTCGGCAACGCCCTTTTCACGATAGCCCCATTTGCGTACAGCCTTTATACATGATTCGACCGCTTCGGCCCCGCTGTTCATGGGAAGGATGGTGTGGGAGTTTGTAAGCTCGCACAACTCTTTATAGAAAAGTCCGAGCTGGTCATTCCTGAAAGCGCGTGATGTAAGCGTCAGAGTATCTGCCTGTTCCTTCATCACCTGAGCAATCCTCGGGTGGCAGTGTCCCTGGTTCACGGCGGAATACGCTGAAAGGAAATCAAGGTATTTTTTACCTTCGACATCCCAGACCCAGATGCCCTTTCCTTTTGTGAGAACAACATCAAGCGGTTTGTAATTTGTTGCCCCGTAGGTTGCTTCAAGCTGGATATAATCTTTTGTGTTCAGCATGCCTCACCTCTGATAGTTTGAATGATTTATGACAGTCCTGAACATAAACACTTAAAATATTATGTCAACATGCAGTTAAAAGTTGTGAGTTGTGAGTGGTTAGAAAAAACAAACCGGCAATACTGTTAAATGATAGACTTGTTTACGGTTAAGCCTGGAATAATGGCTTCCTGTTCTTCAACTCACCACTCACCACTTCTGTTTTATTGACTTGCTTTTCTGTTGTGTGGCAATCTGTTTTCTGCAATTACTCAATTGAAAACGCAAAGATGGAGGGTCAAATGATAGCAATAGGCTTTCTGGGTGCGGGAAACATGGCTGAGGCAATAATCGGCGGCATAATCAGGAAAAATCTCTACAGCCCTTCAGGCATTGCGGCATATGACATTAACAGCCAGCGTCTGGTGCATATGGAGTCGAGATTCGGGATGATTATCTCGGCATCTCCCAATGATCTGGCAAAGGCCTCGCGTGCGGTAGTAATAGCAATGAAACCGGCGCAGGTGCTGCCCGCGATAAAGAACATAAAAAATGAACTTGAAGGCAAGCTGATTATTACCATTGCAGCCGGCATAACAATTGCGGCCATTCAATCCGTGCTCGGGGAGGATGCAAGGGTTGTGCGCGTGATGCCCAACACGCCTGCGCTGGTGCTGGAAGGGGCCAGTGCGATTGCAGGCTCGTCCACATGCACCCATGAGGACCTTGGAATTGCCCGTGACATATTCTCAGGGATAGGCATATGCGTAGAACTTAACGAATCCCAGATAGATGCAGTAACAGGCCTGTCAGGTTCGGGCCCGGCATACTGCTTTGCCCTGATAGAAGCGATGGCCGACGGCGGAGTAAGGGCCGGGCTTCCCAGGGATATCGCCATAAAGCTGGCCGCTGCCACACTGAAGGGCTCGGGCGCAATGGTGCTGGAGACGGGAAAGCACCCTGCCGAACTCAGGGATATGGTAACATCCCCGAGCGGCACAACAGCCGAGGGTCTCGCAATACTTGAAAACAGAGGATTTCGCGCCGCCGTGAGCGATGCGGTGTGGTTCGCCTACAAGCGCTCAATAGAACTGAGTTCAAAAGCTTAGATGAAAGATATCTCATTCAAACTCCTTGCCGAAGACGGGCGGGCGAGGAGAGGCGAATTCACGACAGAACACGGAACAGTCCAGACACCTGCATTCATGCCGGTAGGAACGGCGGGTTTCGTCAGGTCAACACCGGCCAGGGATGTCGCGGCGACAGGCTCGGAAGTGATCCTTGCAAACACCTATCATCTTTCTCTAGGAGAGAGGCTCTTTTCTGTAAAGCATCTCGGCGGGCTCCATAAGTTCATGGGCTGGGACAAGACCATACTGACCGACTCCGGTGGATTCCAGGTTTTTTCGCTGCCTGAAAGGGAAATAACCGAAGAAGGCGTTACATTCAAATATGAAGAGGACGGTGAGAAGATAACTCTTTCTCCCGAGCGCTCGATGGAAATACAGCGTGATCTTGGCGCCGATATAGTGATGGCGTTTGACGAGTGCGTGGCGTACCCTTCCGAGCATGATTATGTTAAGCGCTCTGTGGAACGCACGACACGCTGGGCGAAAAGGTGCCGCGAGTTCAAGCTTGCCAGGCACCAGTTCCTGTTCGGTATAGTCCAAGGCGGTGTTTATGAGGATTTGCGCAAAAAGAGCGCAAAAGACATCACCTCGATTGATTTTGACGGCTATGCAATAGGTGGGGTGAGCGTGGGTGAAGGCCATGACCTTATGAAACAGGCCGTCAAGTTTGCCGCCCCTCTGCTGCCGGAGGATAAGCCCAGATACCTCATGGGCGTGGGTCTGCCCGAAGACCTTATCGCCGCCGCAGGCCTTGGCATGGATATGTTCGACTGCGTAATACCTACACGTTTTGCCAGGAACGCAACACTGTTCACACGCACCGGCAAGCTCCGTATTAAGGACAAGTCATACCGCAAAGACCGATACCCGGTAGACACGAAATGCGGCTGCTATACCTGCAGAACTTATCCGCGCATGGTGCTCAGATACATGTTCCACATAGGTGATCCGCTGGCTGAGACGCTTGCAACCATCCATAACCTCACATTCTACCAGGACCTCATGCGTGATATGAGAATGGCCATAGAAGAGGGCCGATTTTACCGCTTCGCTGAGACCTGGCTGGGGACGTATCTGAAGAAAAATTCATAGATTATGATTTTATATTGCCATGAGATTAAGGGGTAAGTAAAATCATAATATGTCAGAGTTTTTTGATAAAATATCCAAATTGATCAATCGGGGTGAAGTTTTGATTTCAGATCATGGGTATGAGGAACTGGCAGCTGACAATATATACATTTCAGATATAATTAATGGAATAGATGATGCTGAGATAATTGAATAGTATCCTGACTATAACAAAGGTCATTGTATACTCGTTATGCAAATGGATTCTGACAATAAACCAGTTCATGTATTATGGGGGATTCCAAAGGGAAAAAACAGACCTGCCGTCCTCGTAACAGCATATAGACCTGATTCGAAAAAATGGATGTCAGGGTTTACAAGGAGAAGAAAATGAAAAAGAGCAAACAAACCAAGCTGATTCATGAAGGAGCATACATCGCTGAGGTGGATGTATTTATGCTTAGAAACGATGATGAGTGGTCTCCATATATTTCGCCTGCAGATGCCATGAAACTTGATGAAGTCAGAAAAGCTTTAAAAGAAGGCAATGTGGCAAAGGCGAGCAGAAAAGCCAGGGTATTCATGCTCACACCGGTTGCTGTATAATTATTACTTCGCTTGGACCTGACTTAGGATGTACCTGATAAGGTGAAGAAGTGACAATGGAAATACATGAATGAGTTCCACATGGATAAGAAAAAGTATTCCAAGGATAGAATGATAGCATTGGAATATGTTGAATCGAAATCAAAAGACTGATTCATCCCGCTCTTTAAAAACAAATTTCGAAAGATAATCTGATTGGTATTATCAAGAAAACCTGTTGAAACAATAACTTACTTCAAGTAATGTATTACGATAATACAATGAATTTCAGGAGGTGGAAAAAAATGAGCACACCTGAAGAGATCAAGCAGCAGGCCTTAAAGGATTTTGCCGAATTCATCAACCCCATGAAGGTCAGGACAATGAAAAGCGCCGGCATAGACATCATCGAAGAAAAGCGCAGCGGCGCATGTTCGTGGGACATTACCGGAAAGCGCTACATCGACTGCCAGACGGGCTCGGGCATTATGAATGTCGGCCGGGGCAATCAGGAAATCGCTGCGGCCCTTAAAAAAGCGCTCGATACATACGACATCGGCGTCTTTCTTTTATGCTCAAAGCAGAAGGCTGACCTGGCGAAAAGACTTGCCGAGATAACGCCTGGCGACCTGAGCTGCACCATATTCGGTGCAGGCGGCGGCGAGGCTGTCGATGCTGCCATCAAGATTGCCAGGGGTTTCACGATGAAGCCCGGCATCATCTACACGGACAAGGCCTATCACGGTCATACGGGTTTTGCACTGTCTGCAATAGGGCGGGATGCCTATAAGGAATCATTTGAACCTCTCATGCCGGGATTCACAAAAGTCCCGTTCGGCGATGCCGATGCGATAAGAAAAGCGGTGAACAAGGAAACAGCAGCCGTCATTCTTGAAACCATCCAGGGAGAAGGCGGAATTAATATCCCGCCTGAAGGCTATCTGGCCGAGGTCAGGAAGATATGCGACGAGAATGAAGTGCTGCTTATTCTTGACGAGATACAGACCGGCTTCGGCCGTACGGGAAAAATGTTTGCATGCGAACACTGGGGTGTCGTGCCTGACTTGATGACAGTTGCAAAATCGCTTGGCGGTGGCATCTATCCCATATCGGCAACAATCTTCAAGGAGGAGATCAACGACTTTTTCATCCCGCATCCGTTCGTCCATCTGTCCACGTTCGGCGGTTCCGATCTGGGCTGCATAGTGGGTATGGCAGCAATCGATTACATAATAAAGAACGACCTGCCGGGTAATGCGGAAAGAATGGGGCAGCGTTTCAAAGCCGGGTTCGACAGGCTCCTGAAAGAATATCCCGACCTGCTGCTCGAGGTCAGGCAGAAAGGGCTCATGATGGGCCTGCAATATACGAATGAATCAATCGGGCCACGCATGACGAAGAAACTTTCGGACAGGGGGGTGCTTGCGATTTATACGGGAAACGATCCGAGCATATGCAGATTCATGCCGCCCCTTGTGATTACACCTGAAGAAGTTGACGAGGTGTTGAACGCCCTTGAAGATTCCATGAAGGAACTCTCTGGTGAGAAGGGAATAGGCAAGAACGATTAGGACATGATTTCTTCCGGGCTGCTGCCGGGTCGAAATGACATATAAGATGGGAGGGTAAAAAGTGGCTACATCACAGGAAATCTTGGATGCTCTGGCTGACTATCAGGTAAACTGCAATGAAAACAAGAGGCTTCGCAGGATGCAGCGCGACTGGACCAAGCTGCTGCATTTCAATGCCGAGGACACGGGAGACTGGTTCACCATGAACGTGATAAACGGTGAGATAGTCTCATTCAGCGCAGGTGCCGAAGGTACGCCGGATATCATTGTAACTACAATCAGCGAAAACCTTTGTGACATGTTCTGGGGAGACCTGAACCCGTCACAGAAGTACCTTCAGGGGGAGATCAGGGTCAAGGCGTCACAGGAGGATGTCGTCCGGCTTGACGCAATTACGATGATAATATGGCCTGACGCCTGATGCGGCGTGTGATAACTGTGCATACCAGCGTTGCTCCTCGATTCGTCGTTGCGGCATACCGTAAATGTATGCCTCACTCCTCTTCATCGTCGCGCCTTGGTCTGCTTTGTTCTAACACGCCGCAATTTATTCTGACGCTCTGTAATAAAATATTTTGATTATGCTTAATAGCTCATCAGCTTAACAGCTAAGTAGCTTGCTGATTACTCCGGGAGGTAACAAATGACCACACTGAAAAAGGTTTTGAAATTAAGGACAGTGACATCGGCATCGGCGGGTATGGCACTGGCTACATCATGCTATATTGCAGGTTTCCAGGTGGCGACCATTCTGGTGGGAGAGCTTGCATGGATATCTGTGCTCATCGCAGGAGTTCTATGCCTCCTCTCTGCCATGTGCTTTGCGGAACTTACGTCCCAATATCCGACAGCTGCCGGAATAAAGCTCTTTATCCAGAGGGCATTCAATGAAAAGGCTGCCATCATCATCGGGACATTTTATGTCATTCTCGGTATCTCGATGGTCGGTGCGGAAAGTTATCTTCTTTCCAGCGTCATTGTTCATGCATTTACCGTGATCGGCCCGCTTGTAGACAAGCTTTTCTGGATGACTTTCTTCATTGTCTTTGTTGCCGCCATAAATTATCGCGGGGTAAAGCTGACTGGTTTTGTCCAGGATGTCATGACCTATGTGATGATAGGCTTCCTTGTTCTGGTATCCATTTACTCGATTTCAAAGTTCGGTGTGGACATCAAACCCGCACTGGCAAGCCCCAAGTTCAATCTTACCAATATAATTAATGCGGCGGGTGTAGGAGTGTTTCTATTTGTCGGCTTCGAATGGGTTACGCCTCTTGCGGAGGAAACCACCGACTACAGGCTGATCGGAAAGGGCATGTTCATAGCGATAGGCCTCCTTTCAATAACATACGCCCTGTTTACGGTCGGGATGTGGATCGGGTTGACGCCGGAACAGAAACTTTCCGGAACTCCGATTCCCCATATACTTCTCGGGCAGAATCTGTTTGGAAAAGTGGGCATAGGCCTTTTCATGCTCATGAGCATTCTGGCGTCTGTTACGTCCTTTAACTCAGGGCTTCTCAATACATCTCGTTTTGCCTATGCCATGTCGCGCGATAATGTCCTGCCGTCTGCCTTCAGCAGGCTTCATCCCGATTATGCGACACCCTGGGTGTCCATACTCGGGCTGATGATATTTGCGCTTCTTGTGAGCCTTCTCATCCTTTTTACAGGGAAATATCTTTTCATCATCGTGATGGCGGCAGCACTTGAATGCTTCATATATGTGGTTATGGCGGTATGCGTGATCAAACTCAGAAGAAAAATGCCTGATAACCCGAGGGATTTCAAGGTACCGGGCGGATATGTAATTCCAGTCATGACGATTGTTGTTTTTACGGGCCTGCTTGTGGGTATATTCATTGATAAAAGCAGGGACTATGCGGGGAATATCCTTTTCTCCAACTACTGGGTTGCTGTTGTGATGGCTGTATTCTTTGTTCTATGCGCACTTTATACCATTACTGTTGTACCTATCTTTAAGAAAAAGGCTGCGGCAAAGGCATCTGCAAGGGTCAAGAGAAGACCCGGAAAAGTTTCCTAGAAATAGATTTAAAGAAACTCCCTATAAATTCCGATAGTTTGTTTTGGCTGCTAAATTCATAGGGAGAAGTATGCACTTCAGGAAAAGGATAGCACTTGATATTATCGCCATGCTCGGAGCGGCCTTTCTTCTATGCTGTCTGGTGTCGGGTTGCGCCGGAGAGACAAGTTCCCGGCAGCCCGCAGCAATAAATGGAGTTCTGGATCTCAGTCGGTGGGACTTTAATAGAAACGGCAATGTGAAGCTTGTCGGACAATGGGAGTTTTATTGGAAGGAATTGCTTACACCGGAAGATTTTGACAGAGCCTCAAAGCCCGAAATGACCACATTAGCTGAACTTCCGGCTTACTGGAATGATATCAAAGTAAATGGAAAAACCCTGCCGGCAAAGGGCTATGCCACATACCGCCTGAAGATCCTTACAAACGGGAATGTGGACAAGCTTTCCTTATATATCGGTCTGATCAATGTGGCCTATAAACTCTTTGTCAACGGCCGGCTTGTTGCGGCTGAGGGAAAGGTCGGGACATCATTGAAAGATGAAATTCCGCTCAACAGACCCGGCGTATTTGACTGCAGCATTTCGGGAAAAGAGGCCGAGATCATCCTTCAGATATCCAATTTCCGTTACGTAAACGGCGGTCCGGGCGAAATAATATACTTTGGCCCGGAAAGCGGCATGGAAAGGATTTTCGGGAAAAAGATATTCTATGACTTTTTTATACTGGGGAGCCTTTTGATTATCGGGCTTTATCAGATCATATTTTTCCTGCAGCGCCGCAGAGATGCCGCATATCTTTATTTCGGACTGTTCTGTCTGGGTGCGGCAATCGTGCTGATCTCTTCTTATTCTCAGGTTTATTTCTTCACGCTTTTTTTCCCGGAAATCCCTAGGGACATTCTGTTTAAAGCCTTAAATGTCGGTCTGTATCTTATTCCTCCATCGCTTTTGTCTTTTTTCTGTTCGACATTCCCGGATGAGGGTTTCAAAATAACGGAGAAGGTCGTCTGGATCATTTCCGCCGTTGCAGCGGTGATTGCAGTTCTCACTCCTACCTATATAAGTTCATATGTGCTGCAGGCAGGCATGCTTGAGATTATAGTCGTCCTTGTCCTGTGTCTGATTATCAATATATCCGCGGTTATAAGAAAACGCGATGATGCCGTCCTTATATTGACTGCATTCTTTTTGATTTTTGTCTGTATGATTATTGATGTCATGACATCGAACAATATCATTTTTTCACGCAATATCGCTTTAACTCCATATGCCATGTTCATATTTGTCCTTGTTCTTTCGTACCAGCTTTCAATACGCCTATCCAGGGCATTTGCCGCAGAGGAAAAGATAGCGAAGGAACTGGTGAAAAGAACCGGCCAACTCCATGAAAAGAATATCGAACTGGACAGGGATATCGAAGAAAGAAAAAGAGTTGAAAATAAATTGACCCAGACGTGGACATATCTGAACAAGGTATTCAATTCGCTCTCTTCAATACTTGTATCTGTAAATGGTGAAGGTATTGTAAGTCAATGGAACACGCCAGCGGAGAAGATTACAGGGATTTCCTCAAGCGATGCCAAAGGCAAGCCGGTCTGGAATATACTGCCTCTCCTCAGTGAACATAAGGAAGATCTTCAAAGGGTTATCAGTTCAGGAAAATCGGTTTTGCTGGAGAGGGTAAAGCTTGAAAACGGTATTGACAGATTTTTCAATATCGCCATAACACCGCTTGAACCCGGTGAACCTGGAGATGCTGTTATCCTTGCCGATGATATCACGGAACTTGAAAAGAAAGAACAGCAGCTGCGCCACATGCAGAGGATGGAGACTCTGGGAACGCTCGCCGGAGGTATAGCGCACGATTTCAACAACGCCTTGATGGGTATCGTAAGCCCCCTTTCCCTTGTCCAGTATATACGCAGGAAAGACAAACCGATTGACCCGGCTTATCTGGACAAACAGCTTTTGATTATGGAAGAGTCGTCTAACAGGGCAATAGATATGGTGAGAAGGCTTCTGGCAATATCTCGCAAACAGGAGTTTTCCTATGTCCCTGTGGACCTCAACAGTTCAATAAAGCATGTAATAAATATCTGCGAGAGCTCTCTCGACAAAAGAATCGAGATCATGGAAAGCGTCTACAGCGAACCTGCAATCGTATTTGCAGACAAGACACAGATGGAGCAGATGCTTCTGAATCTTTGCATAAATGCCGCTCATGCAATGACAACCATGAGGGGTCCGGAAGAACCTGCCGGAGGGAAACTGAGCGTCGAAATTGAAAAAATATATGCCGACTCCCGTTTTTGTGCCGCTCATCCAGAGGCCGCAATAGGTGATTACTGGATGGTGAGTGTAACCGATACGGGCGTAGGGATACCCGAAGAGCTTTTCTCAAAGATATTTGATCCTTTCTTTACCACAAAGAAGGTTCAGGAGGGAACCGGGCTTGGTCTGGCAATGGTTTATGGTATTGTAAAGGAGCACAAGGGGTTCATTACGGTATATTCGGAACCGGGTATAGGCTCCAGGTTTAATGTTTTCCTGCCTGTATATTTAGGGAAGAAAACAATGGAAACCGAAGCTGAAATTGACGAAAGTGTATTCAAAGGGGAACTTATACTTGTTGTGGATGATGACAGGCTGTCCCTTAAATCGATATGTGAAATGCTTGATTTGATCGGATTAAGAACTATCACGGCATCTGACGGCGAGGAGGCGGTTGATTTGTTCAGAAGGCATTATAAGGATATTGCAGTTGTGATGCTTGATATGAATATGCCGCTCAGATCCGGCAGGGAAACATACCTTGAAATGAAGAAGGTGGATAACGGCGTCAAGGTGATAATCAGCTCAGGTTATGCCAAAGACAATCGTATCGAGGCTCTGATTGCGCTTGGAGTAAGGGCTTTTATTCCGAAACCGTACAGCATCGGCAAGCTTAAAGAGGTGCTGAACGAGATTATAGGCAATATCTGATACCGGCATCAATAATTATGTTGCAGGGATTTTCCTGACGGTGGATAATTTGCACAGGTGAGCATATGCCTGATAAAAATGCCCCGATTGAATATGCCGACGAGAATACGAAGCTGCTTCCCGAGCACGGGATCAAGCTTCCCAGAATGTTCAGGGTAATCATTCACAATGATCATTACACGACAATGGAGTTTGTTGTGGAAGTCCTTGTTTCGGTCTTTCACAAACCGGCGGCGGAAGCCACAATGTTGATGATGGATGTGCATAAGAAAGGCAGAGGTGTCGCAGGTGTTTATACGCTCGATATCGCACTTACCAAAATAATGCAGGTCCACAGCATGGCCAAAGAGCGTGGGTATCCGCTGAAATGCTCATATGAAGAAGCGTAAGAGGGTAAGAACCATGGAAAACAGCGAAAGCCTCAACCTTGTCATCATGGCTGCGTTGAGTGAGGCCAAAAACCGAGGACATGAATATCTGACGCCGGAGCATCTCTTATATGCGATGCTTTTCTCACCCGAAGGCATCGAAATAATCGAAAACTGCGGCGGCGACATTGAAACGCTCAAGAAAAACCTCAACCGTCACTTCGATGAAAGAATCCCTAAAATATTTAACAGGGAACCTGTCATATCCGAACAGTTCCACAGTGTCATGGAGCGTACGTTCATTCACTCGGCATCCGCGCAGAAAGAAATCCTTGATATAGGCGATATAATCGTATCCCTGTTTGATGAAGAGGAATCATTTGCGTCGTATTATCTGTCAAGTCAGGGCATAACCCGGCTTGACATACTGAATTTTATATCCCACGGGATATCTCTTCTTCCCGGCGGTACACAGGAAGAAGGCGCAAGCGAAGAAGCGGAAACCTCTGAAGAAAAAATGGAGGGTAAAGCCAAGAAAAGCTTCCTCGAGATGTTTACGACCGAACTTGTGGAAAAGGCGAAGCTTGGGGAAATGGATCCTCTCATAGGAAGGGAAGACATAATAGAGCGGACAGTGCAGGTTCTTTGCCGCAGGCTCAAGAACAACCCCATCCATGTGGGAGAACCAGGTGTCGGCAAAACTGCAATCACCGAAGGGCTTGCCCAGCGGATTGCGGAAGGCAGGGTTCCAAAACCTCTCGCTGGAGCAAAGATATATTCCCTCGATATGGGTGCGCTCTTG
Organism: Desulfomonilia bacterium; assembly: GCA_036567785.1. NCBI lineage: Bacteria > Pseudomonadati > Thermodesulfobacteriota > Desulfomonilia > Desulfomonilia bacterium. The sequence goes on from DATCTV010000027.1 coordinate 117,543, forward strand.
GCGGGCACAAGATACAGGGGCGATTTTGAAGAAAGGCTGAAAAGGGTGCTTGCAGAACTCAACAGCAGGGAGAATGTAATACTCTTTATTGATGAGATTCATACCATTGTCGGCGCAGGGGCGGTTTCCGGAGGTTCAATGGATGCGTCAAATATCCTGAAACCAGCGCTGGCACTGGGGAAGATGCGTTGCATAGGTTCCACGACGTTCGAGGAATACAGAAAACATTTTGACCGCGACCGGGCATTGTCCAGGCGATTTCAGAAGATCGACATCACCGAACCCAGCATTGAAGAAACCAGGACAATACTTGCCGGGCTGAAGGAACGATATGAAAAACACCACGATGTTGTTTACAGTGATGAGGCGATCCTGGCGGCAGCCGAGCTTTCGGCAAAGTACATAAATGACCGCCACCTGCCCGACAAGGCGATAGACGTGATAGACGAGGCGGGCGCATATGCGCGGATGAACAGGCCGGACGGCCTTTCAGGCGCAGTGACAATTACACGCGAGGCCATAGAGAAGGTAGTATCGAAAATAGCCAGGATTCCGGAAAGAAGCGTTTCATCTACGGAGACCTTCAAACTCAAAAATCTGGAAGATGAACTCAAGTCGCAGATATTCGGCCAGGACAAGGCGATAGACACCGTCGTATCTGCCATCAAGCGCTCGCGTGCAGGATTCGGCTCCGCTGACAAGCCTGTGGCGAGCCTGCTCTTTGTCGGGCCCACGGGCGTCGGCAAGACCGAGCTTGCACGCCAGCTTGCTTCAAGCCTGGGCGTGTCACTGCATCGTTTCGATATGAGCGAATATCAGGAAAAGCATACGGTAGCCAGACTGGTGGGCGCTCCTCCCGGTTATGTCGGCTATGAAGAGGGCGGCCTCCTTACCGAAGCGATAAGGAAGACACCTTATGCCGTGCTTCTGCTGGACGAGATTGAAAAGGCCCATCAGGACATCTTCAATACGCTTCTTCAGGTCATGGACTATGCCACGCTTACCGACAATGCAGGCAAGAAGGCGGATTTCAGAAATGTCATCATTATAATGACATCAAATGCGGGGGCCAGGGAACTTGGCAAAAAACAGGTCGGTTTCACACATGATGAACCGCTCAGGACCGATGCCTTAACCGATGCGGTCAACAGGATATTCGCACCGGAATTCAGGAATCGTCTGGATGGTGTCGTTGTTTTCAACGGCCTAGATATAGGCATAACCGAGCAGATCGTCAGAAAGGAGATAGGCATTTTCGCCAGTCAGCTCCTCGAGAAAAAGGTAAACATTGAAGTCTCTGACGATGCATATCTGCACCTTGCGAAAAAAGGGTTTTCAACCGAATTCGGGGCCCGCCAGATTGCAAGGCTTATTCAGGATGAGATAAAGGCATTCTTTGTCGATAAGGTGCTGTTCGGCTCTCTTGCCGGAGGCGGCCGTGTCAGTATTGATGTAAAGGACAACCGCATTTTCATTAAAGTGCTTTGAGATCATGCCCATATTCCTGCTGAATGATGAACTTGTGTTTCCTGATGTGGAGTATGCAACAGATGAAGGGATTGTTGCAATAGGCGGCGACTTGAGGCCCGAGAGACTTTTGCTGGGCTATGCTTCAGGGATATTTCCCTGGTATTCCAATGGTGAACCCATCATATGGTGGTCGCCCGACCCGCGTTTTGTGCTCTTTCCCTCGGAACTTAAGGTTTCCAGGTCAATGCGTAAGATCCTCAGGCAGCGCGTTTTCAGCATCACCTTCGACAAGGCATTCGAGCAGGTAATCGAGCACTGCAGAAGAATAAAAAGAAAAGGCCAGCGCGGCACCTGGATAACGCCTGAAATGCAGAAAGCCTATATCCGTCTTCATAAGATGGGCTTTGCGCATTCTGTCGAGGCATGGAAAGACGGGGAACTTGCCGGAGGCCTTTACGGTGTTTCCCTGGGAAAGGTTTTTTTCGGCGAGTCCATGTTTTCAAGGGTTAGCAATGCATCGAAGGCATGCCTTATTACACTGGTGGAGCATCTTTCAAAACAGGGAATCGAACTGATTGATTCACAGGTGTACACCAGACATGTGGAAACACTCGGCGCTCGTGAAATTCCAAGAAGTGAATATCTTGCACTTCTTAAAAATCTTGTTGTTTGAAGAGCGTTTGTTTGCCGGCGGAAAGAAAGTAAACTATATTATCATTTCAAGTTATATCTTAGTTGTGTCGATTGATGTTTATAATAGATTGTTCTAAGGGAGGTTGAATCACATGGAGATAAAAGGTCCCAAAATAAAAAAGTATATGGAAGAGTTTATTGTCAAGCCGGGCAAAGATATTAAACTAAAAAAGTTCAACACAGGCTGGGCGATAAAAGAGGAGCTCAAGAAATTCGACGACAGCGAGGCCAAGACCAAGGCCCAAGAGATACTGGAGAGGGACAAGGACAGGCTGGCAAAGGCTCAGGAGCTTCTTTATGCAGACAAGAGCTATGCATTGCTGATAGTTCTTCAAGGCATGGATACTGCAGGCAAGGACGGCGCCATCAGACATGTCATGTCAGGAGTCAATCCGCAGGGCTGCTCGGTATCGGGGTTCAAGGTGCCTTCGTCGATGGAGCACTCGCATAATTTTCTATGGAGATATTCAAACTGCCTGCCGCAGCGCGGTATGATAGGCATTTTCAACCGTTCACACTATGAAGATGTCCTGGCGGTCAAGGTCCATCCTGACAGACTGGAAAAGCTTCCAAAAGAACTCGTGAAGACGGAAAATGGTACATTCTGGGACTGGCGGTACAATGACATAAGAAATTTTGAAAAGCATCTGGTCAGAAATGGAACGGTTATCCTCAAATTCTACCTTCACATTTCGAAAAAGGAACAGAAGAAAAGGCTAATGGAGAGGTTCAACAATAAGGATAAATACTGGAAGATTTCACCTTTCGATGTGGAGGAAAGGGCATACTGGAACGATTATGAAAAGGCCTACGAAGAAATGCTTGCCGCCACCAGCACTGATTATGCGCCGTGGTTTGTCATACCTTCCGATTACAAATGGGCTGCCAGGGCGTTTATAGCCGAGGTGATAGTAACCGCCATCGAAGGGCTCAACCTCAAATATCCCGAAGTTACCAAAGAACAGATCGCCAGACTAATGGAGGCTAAAAAGAAACTGGAAAGCGGAAAGTAAACCGCCGGATATTGATTTATCATATATTCAAATACTCAACCAACCTTCTGCATTTTCTAGGCAACCTGGGCATGAGCGCCCTTATCAGGATAATGGGACTCTTTACCCTGGCGATTGGCGTACAGTTTATACTGGACGGGGTATCAAAATTTTTTCCCGGCCTGATGGGAACCATGTAGAATACTGAACCGTAAGCGAAATATATCAGGAGATAACCCCCGCTTCACGGAGGCGGCGTTCCTTCTCAAGTTTCTCAAGATAATCTCTGAGCTCTTTTTCTTTGAAGCGCTTCAGGAATTTAGGTGTCTGCATGTAATGAATGGTGCTGGCGAGGAATGAATCCAGAAGTGATTTTTTCACATCCTCGACAACGCTTTCATGCACGGCCGGACGTTCGATAAGCTTTGTCCTGACAATCTTCTCACCGAAGTACCTGCGCAGTTCCTCGTCGGCATTTTCGAGATGGCAGGTTGTTGTGATTTCCAGTTTGATAAACCAGAGGTCGCCGGAAAGGATTTTGCTTTTGTCCTTTATGCTCAAAACCAGACCGTTATCCAGAACGCGTTCTTTGGTGTCACAGTTCATACAGGGTCTCATCCACTTTCGGTCTTCGTTTCTGCGATCTGATCCCTGCCGGGGATGTCTGCTGAAAGGGGTCTTCACCTTCAAAGATATCTCCCATTTCCTGCTCGATTGTTTCAGGATCTTCCCCGCGCTCAAGCCTGGACAGTGCCTCCTGGAATCCGGGACCAAGGTTCAGGCCTGCAGCATCGGAAAGCTTTCTGAGCAGATTTGCCGCTTGTTTCGGGTCGTCCTCATTTATGGAGCCTGCTTCGCGGCCGAGCATCGCCATTGCCTTTTCTAGACGGCTTTCATCAATGTTCGGCATGCCGTCTTCGGACTCCTTTGCCTTTCCTGACGGGGTGTTGAAAAGTGAGATTTTTTTCTTGAGCTTTATTGTTTTGCATTCGGGGCATTCAGGAATCCGGTCGTTATTGATCCTTCGCGAAAAAAAATTATATACGGTGTTGCACCTTTCGCAATAGAACTCGTAAACAGGCATTTTCAACCTCTCATGAATTCGCTGTTCAGTCTGAATAGTGTCTGCGAATAAATTTGTCAATCAGCTGAAATCATGCGCCATGTTCCGTTATCAAGGATTACCCGTGACGGCTTCCCTTGCATGGACGGGAGCTTCAATTCCGCATTGGAATAGTCCGGGTCATTGGGCAGTCTCACGCCGGCAGTCGATCCTTCGACGAAGCCTTCGGGTATTATTACCGGGATGTCTTTTGTAGATGCATTACTTAAAAGTTCCGAAACCGAGTTGAAAGATAAAAGCTCATTAAGGGTTATCATGGTCGGCGGCAGAAGCATGATTTCGCCCGCCATGTTTTTTTCAAGGGCATCGCAAGGCGTCAGCCAGGCGGCACTTGTAAGCTCTTCGTTGTCATGGACAGCAACCTGTCCATGAGGAAGCCTTGCAAGAAAAAACCATGTATCAAACCGTGTCTTCTGAAAAACGGGAGTGATCCAGTGTGCGAACGGGACAAGCGCTTCGGGCTTATAAACAATGCCTTCAATCTCAGCCAGTTCGACGAGAGTCATTTCCTTGGCATGTATGGCCTTACGGTATTTTCTGAAACGGCTTAAATCAGGCTCTTTTGAAAAATCAAGCGGCTCCCCCGAAACCTTTTGGGCGATAAGGATGAAGGCTTCTTCAAACAGTTCCCTGATTGCAGCGAAAAACAAGCCTGATGAAGCATTCATATCCGGGTCCGGGTTATTAAGTATCTTCCGGGCTATTGCATCATCAAAACCGCCTGAAAAGTCTGCAAGCCCGGTATCGGAATCCGAGTCGTCAACCGCACCTCCCGGGTAGACAGTTGCCTTTGCCATGAAGGAATCATGTGTACTCCTCTGCATAAGAAGGACTTCCACGGGGTCTCTTAATAGTATGACAGTGGATGCTTTTTTTGGCGGTTCATTCATTGTTTATAATTCTCCCTCATGTTCCCTTACAAAGCGCTCAAAAAATTCTTTCATGAAGGCATGCCTGCCTTCCGCCATACGTCTGCCCTCTTTCGTGAGCATCTTCTCATGTATTTTTGAAAGCTTGACGACATATTCCCGGTAGCCCGTGTCGTCTTTTGTGTATGGAATCGTATCATAAGGGTCGGCATGCGGGTTATGGAGCATGGCGCCTATTTCACCGGCAAAGAGAAAATCCCTGGCGATTCCGACGGCGCCGATTGCATCAAGTTTGTCCGCATCGAACAGGACTTTTGCTTCGATTGTAGCGGGTTCATGGCTGTTCCTGTAGCGGTGACAGAGTACGGAGTGGATTATGTTGTCCTTTTTTTCTTTGGCTATATCATATTTATTGAGGATATCCTCTGCAATTGCAGCACCGACTTCAGCGTGGCAGACCTTGCCTTTCGCCATATCCTGTGCAGCTCTGCCGATGTCATGAAGGAAAGCTGCAATTGCTAGAACCTCAAGGTCTGCATTCTCGATTTTCCCTATATGCATACAGAGTTTGTAGACTCGCTCGGTATGGTCCCAATTATGACTGCGCTTGGCTTCTCTGAAAGCATTTTCACAATAATCGCGAATTTCGGCTATGATTTCTTTCATGTTTTTCCCGCTAACATATAAGCAACATATTATCTTCCAAAAATATTGTATGTCTTTTATTCCATTTTTCCATGTTTTTTCTTGTCCGGCACCTTATAATATTTTTCCACATCTTTATGAAACTTTGCCCCGATGGCTTCCCTGTAAATGATCAGCTCATGTTTCCTTGTCAGGGCTTCTTCCCTGACTTTGTTGAATCTGTCAATCAGTGCATCATATTCTTCTGTATTTGATGCAGTCTTCATCTCATTTTCAATGCCGGCAAGTTCATTGAGCTTTTCTTCAAGACGGTATCCGGCAAAACCAAGGGTCCTGGCCTTTTCTTCGAGTATTTCCTTGTCAGTTTTCGAAACAGCGTCTTCCTTCATGCCTGAATTCTATCATGACTGCTCGTAGATGATAAGATATCAAGCTTATGATATGAATCCGGATGTTGTGTAATCTATATTGAGGTTTTAAAGACCGAAAACCTGCCATACCTGTTGCTGACCTTTATTCCCTTGACATGAAAACTATCCATATTATACGCATTCGGCTATTATTCCAGCGTTACCGGAGGATAAAAAATGTGGAGAGATAAGGGTAAAACATTCGGTAAATTGTCAACACGGGCAGTTCATGCCGGAGAGGGAAGGCTTAAATATGCGGATTCCCTGACAACGCCGATTGTCCAGACTTCGACATTCACCTTCAAGGACAGCAAGGAAATACAGGCCTATACGAAAGACAAAAAGGAAAGGTTCGAATACGGCAGATACGGCAATCCAACCGAGAAGATAGCTGAACAAAGACTTGCCGATTTGGAGGGCGCTGAAGACTGCGTCGTGTTCTCATCAGGCATGATGGCGATAACAACCACGATCCTTTCACTTGTACATACCGGAGACCACATCATAATGACTGACGACTGCTATAAGAAGACGCTTGAATTCTGCAACAAGTATCTCAAGCGCTTCGGTGTGGAATGCACGATAGTTCCATTCGGTGATTATGAAATGCTGGAAAAAGCGATAAAGGCCAATACCAGATTCATATTTTCGGAGTCGCCCACTAACCCGTATCTTAACGTGTTCGACCTTGAGAAATTCAGGGACATCTGCAAAAGGCGCAACCTGATTTCCATAATCGACAGTACTTTCGCCACCCCCTACAATCAGAGACCTATAGAATTCGGAATCGATCTCGTTATTCAGAGCGCAACCAAATACCTTGCCGGACATAACGATATATTGGCAGGCGCGGTCCTCGGATCGAAAGAACAGCTAGATAAAATCCGGGCGCTGCACAAATCCATGGGAGGTCTCATCGATCCACACTGCTGCTATCTGCTGCTGAGGGGATTGAAGACGTTTCCTCTGAGAGTCAGGCAGCAGAATGAGAGCGCATTAAAAATCGCCGGGTTCCTTGAATCTCACAACAAGGTACAGAAGGTCTATTATCCATTTCTGCCCAGCCACAGGCATTATTCGATAGCCAAAGCGCAAATGACCGGCGGAGGTGGTGTGGTTTCCTTCGACATAAAAGGCGATCTCGAAACGGCTAAACGCTTCATGGATGCCCTCGAAATGATTTACATAGCACCGAGTCTGGGCGGCGTGGAGACTCTTATCACTCATCCCGCCATAGTCAGCTATTATGACTATTCAAGGGAAGAACGGTATGAACTGGGCATAACCGACACCCTGTTCAGGCTTGCCGTGGGTATCGAAGATACTGACGATATTATACGTGATCTTGATAATGCCCTTGGTAAATTGTAAAGCTTTGAAATAAATACTGCCCGCATAACGGGCAGTCCATGCCTTATATGGGGGACTTCCTGCTCTTATCCTACTTTTTTTAATTAAGCCTTACCTGGACGCTAAAAAACACTTTTATACATGGATATATTAATGTAATGATTTGCAGGATTCTCTTTTCTGTTACTTTAAACAAATTCAGAGGAGTTGGTTATGTCCAAGGCAAAAATGAGTACCCGTGATCTGATTACACTTATAATGCTGTTTGCAATGACAACGATTCTTTATGCAGACCAGAGCATCATGTCAGCAATACTTCCCGAACTTTCAAAGACCTTTAATGTTGATGAAAGCACGCTGGGTTACATTAATTTCGCTTTTGTGGTTGTCGGGGCTATCATGAGCCTGACTTTCGGTTATCTGGCGGACAAGCAATCTCGCAAAATGCTTTTCGTAACTGCAGTTCTGATTGGTGAAATTCCTTGCATCCTGACTGGAGTGGAATTTGTTACACCGGATATTTATTGGTTTGCCGGTTTGAGAATCCTTTCCGGAATCGGACTGGGGGCATTGTTCCCGATTACACATTCAGTCCTGGCTGATTATTTCACCGAAGAACACAGGGCATTTGCCGCTGCCTGGATGGGAGCCGCTTGGGGTATTGGAAGTGCCCTTGGAGTAATGGTTGCCGGTTATCTGACAAATGTGAATCTGTTCGGTCTGGGTTGGCGAATTGCATTTATTATAATCGGTGTTCCCAATATACCTATTGTTCTTGCTTTCTGGGCGTATGCGAAGGAACCTGAACGGGGAAGATCAGAGGAAGCCCTGGAAGAACTCATTCAAGAAGGTGTGGTATATAAACAAACCATTAATATGCAGGACTTTAAGGTCATTGCCGCAAACAAGACAAATCTATATACCATGATACAGGGAATCCCCGGATCTTTGCCATGGGGTGTTTTCGGATTTTTTCTTATCACATACCTGAGAACCGTCAGGGGAGTTTCACTGGAAATGGCTACAACCATCTTTTTCATTCTTGGACTAGGGTCCACAATAGGAGGAGTATTCTGGGCCTATATCGGAGACAGATTATATAAGAAAGACCCGAGGTATATGCCTATGCTTTGTGGTGTGGTAGTGCTTATCGGAATAATTCCAACGGCTTTGATATTGAATATAACGATGAACAACACCATTTACATGGTTTTCGGATTCATAACAGGATTTATAGTATCAGTGGCTGCTGCAAACTATAAAGCCATTCTTATGAATGTAAACAAACCGGAGAACAGGGGAAGCGTTTTTGCAGTTTCGAACATTGTTGCAGACAATATAGGAGCTGGCGTCGGAACACTGGTTGGATCACTGCTGATTTCCAAAGGTTTTGAGTCAATGATGAATTCAGCTACATTACGCATAAATGATATTCTGAATATTCAACTGGTCTATAACGCTAAACAGTTCATGATGAATTTTGCAATTGCATGGTGGATTCCCTGCGGAATACTTTTCCTTATGGCCGCAAAATATATAACCAAGGACAGGGACGCGCTTCAGTCATATCTTGCGGAACAGGCAAAGATAATGGAAAAGGAAACGGCCTGAGAAGTATGGCAGACACTGAATAATGAATTATATTATTTCTTGATGAGAAATAAGAGGAGATTGCGATGGCAAGGATTAAAATGAGCAGGCAGGACAAGTTCACGCTGGTCATGCTTTTCTTCATGACTACTATACTCTACGCCGATCAGCTTATCATCAACGCTATAATCCCTCAGCTTTCGGCTGAATACCACGTGAATGAAAGCAAGGTCGGAATGGTCGGCTCCGCATTCATCATTGTGGGAGTCATCATGAGCCTGACCTTCGGATACTTTGCCGACAAGGCTTCCAGAAAAGCGCTTTTCATCATCGCAATCCTAGTGGGAGAAGTCCCATGCGTCCTGACAGGAATAAAATATTTCACCCCGGACTTCACGAGCTTCGTAGCAATGAGGATATTATCCGGAATAGGCCTGGGAGCGATTTACCCGCTTTCCCATTCGATACTCTCCGATTACTTCAAGGAAGACCATCGAGCGGCTGCATCGGCCTGGATGGGGACGGCCTGGTCGGTCGGAGGGCTTCTCGGGGTAAATATTGCAGGATTTTTTACAAATGCGGAATGGAACACCCTGGGGTGGAGATTGTCGTTCATCATTATTGGTGTGCCGAATATACCGGTTGCACTTTTGTTCTGGGCCTTTGCCAGGGAGCCGGAACGCGGGAGGACGGAAGACGCCCTGGAAGAACTTATCCGTGATGGTAAGGTTTACAAACAGACCATAGGGTTGAAGGATTTCAAGACCATTTTCACGAATAAGACCAATATATTCACTTTGATCCAGGGCATTCCAGGCACTATCCCATGGGGCGTGCTCACTTTCTGGTTCATTGCATATTTCGAGGCATACCGGAAACTTTCCAAGGAATCGGCAACTCTTATGTTCGATGTTCTGGGAGGTGGGACGCTTGTCGGAACAATCGTATTTGCATATATAGGGGAGCGTCTTTACAGAAAGGATCCGAAATATATGCCTATATTGTGTGGAACGGGGATCATCTTCGGGATAATACCATCGGCAATCCTGATCAATATGCCGAACTCCAACATGACCCTTTATATGATCCTTGGGTTTCTGACCGGATTTTTCGTATCTGTGGCAGGGGCCAACTATAAAGCGATCCTCATGAATGTCAACAAACCTGAGAACAGGGGCAGCGTGTTTGCGGTGTCAAACCTTACGGATAACATCGGCATGGGTCTTGGACCTCTGGTGGGAGCTCTGCTTCTGCCTTATGGCTATCAGCTGATGGTCAATTTTGCGATCGTATGGTGGTTGCCATGCGGACTCCTTTTCCTGCTCGTATCGAAGTTCATCGATAAAGACAGGCTTGCCTTAAGGGCTTATCTTGATGAAAAAGCAAGGGCACTTCAAGAAGGAAAAGAATAGTAAACATACAAGTTTGATTTATCTGCAGCAGTGTATGTAATTAGCGAGATCTGCTTACAGAAATCTTTTCACAAAATGAAGCTATCCTGCATTTCGAGCAAAACGGGCTTACTGGCATGCATAGATTCTGGCCATAGGGTACAAGCAGGTTGTTTATTTCCTTCCAGTATTTTCTAGGCAGTTTCTCTCTTAAGGCCATTTCGGTTTCATCGGGATTTTTTGTTTTAACATAGCCCCAACGATTGGTGATTCTGTGGACGTGGGTGTCCACACAAATTCCCATTTTATCGAACCCGAGAATCAATACGAGATTTGCTGTTTTCCTTCCTACGCCAGGCAGTTTCAAGAGTTCGTCAAGGGTATCCGGCACCTTGCCATGATACCTGTCCGTAATTATTCCGGAGGCCTCAATAATGTTTTTTGCTTTTGTATGGTAAAAACCGACCGGGAATATGGCTTTTTCAATTTCTGCGATAGACAACTTGATCATCTTATCCGGTCTGTCGGCAATTAAGAAAAGCTTCCTGCTGGCTGCATCCGTTGTAGAGTCTTTTGTCCTGAGGCTCAGTATCGTCGATATAAGAACTTTGTATGGTTCATGTTCTCTGGCTATTCTGCCGACTATCGGCTCCTGCCATGCCGATACCATTCTTCTGAGAATGTTGAAGGCCTTGCCTATATTAATATTGTCCATAAAAATCTTTTTACAGATATTCCAATTTCTGCTCAATCGATTATATTGTTTCCCGGGTGAAATTAAATTCAGAGACTGAGGAAAAAATTTCCGCATTAATCCTGAATTAAGTTAATTTGAACACCTTTAACCTTAGTAACTATATGATAATATAGTTACATTTTAATATTGATTATAGGCATAGTTCGTGCAAATAAATATTGTTGATGTTATACAATATTTTAAATACTGGGATTCACGGGGGACACGATTGATGGAATACATACATTCAAGAGATTCAATAAGTAGAGGACCGGAACTCAATATCCTTCCTTATTTTGCCAGGACGCTGCCCGAGCTTCTAAGAAATTCCATAGTCGTAGGTCCGGACAGGGGTGTGATCTTTGTTGATGCAGATGGAACTGAAACAAAGCTATCATATAAAAATCTGCTCGAAGACGCATCAAAGGTTTTAACCGGTCTTAGATTGAACGGTTTAGAGCCCGAAGACAAGGTTGTTTTACAGATTGAAAATGACAGGCTCTTCCTGACAGTTTTCTGGGGAGTTGTTCTGGGAGGCGGCATCCCGGTGCCTCTTGCTCTCCCGAACAGTTTTCCAATAAGCGAAGGCTCGGAAAAAGTTGCAAATGTATGTGCTCTTATCGGGGATCCCTTTATTGTAACGGACAAAGCTCCTTCAGAATATAAAGATATTGTTTCAAGGTCCGTATTGCTGGCAGATGAGTTGACGGTAAACATTCCCGCACAGGATTATCATAATCCGGACCCTGATGATATTGCTTATATACAGTTCTCTTCGGGATCAACAGGCGATGCCAAAGGTGTAACCCTTACACACAGGAACATACTTACCAACATATATGCGATACTCGAGGCCTCTACCAACCAGGAGCAGCTCGCTTTACGAGACGAACTCTTAAGCCATCCTTTAAAAGAATATAACATCCCATACAGTGTGTGCAGCTGGTTGCCATATTCGCACGATATGGGGTTGATCGGATTCCATCTTACACCTATGGCAGGAAGCATGCTTCAGATAAAAATGTCGACCACGACCTTTGTAATCAATCCGACATTAAATCTTATCCTGATAGATAAGTACAGAGTAACGCAGATACCGAGCCCTAATTTCGGTCTTCTCTGGATGCTTTACATGATTAAGGACGAAAGCATAAAGGGAATTGACCTGTCGTGTATCGAGGTCCTTTTTAACGGGGCAGAGCCGATATCGCCTCTTGCCGTAAGACTGTTTATCGACCGATTCAGACAATATGGTTTTAATCCGAAAGCCATGTTTCCTGTATACGGTATGGCAGAAGCAGCACTTATGGTTACCGCGCCACCTATGGGCACGGATATTCTGTATCATATGCTGGACAGGGAATCATTTACAAAAGAACATGTTGCGATTGAGGCAAAAGCGGATCTTCCTGTTATTGAATTTGTTGATGAAGGTTATCCTGCTATGGGAATGGAGCTGAGAATTGTCGATAATGAAGATAATGTGGTCAAGGAGGGGACTGTCGGCCATATACAGATCAAGGGGCCGAATGTAACGAGCGGTTATTATAAAAAAGAAGAATTGAATTCGGAGCTCTTCTGCGACGGGTGGCTGAGGACAGGCGATCTCGGTTTTCTGCTTAACGGAAGACTGACTGTTACAGGACGACATAAGGATGTCATATTTGTGAATGGTCAGAATTATTATTCGCATGACATTGAAGAAGAGCTTCAGCAGCTGCCTTTTGTCGGCTTTAAAAACATGGTGGTCTGTGGTGTGACCGATCATTCCAGAGGCACCGAGAGCATTGTGCTTTTCATCAAGACTAAAAAATCCAAAGAAAGCCTTATCGAATTGCTTGGAAAAATTAACAAACATCTTGCGAACAAGATAAGGGTTGGCATTGAATCCATTGTCCCGATGCATGATATACCAAGAACCACAAGCGGCAAGGCCCAGAGATTTATACTCAGGGAGAGATATGAAGCCGGTGACTTCAGGGACAGAGAGGCAAAAAGGCTTGAACCGAACATTTACAATGAAAATGTCCCCAAGGTTGTGCAACCGCCATTAAAAAGAGAAGGGGTATCAGCCAGAAAGAAGGATTTAAACCTAAACGGTTTGATAAATGACCTTCCTTTTGCAATAGCTGAATCAAAAGTCCACCAGTTTCTTCCCCAGGTCGTAAAGAATCTGCCACAGGTATTGAGGATCGCATGCACTATAGCACCGGATTCAGGTATCCTGCATGTCGATGAAAATGGTAATGAGCACCTTCAGACATATGCAAGCCTTATGAACTCGGCCGAGAAAGTTCTACGGGGATTAAGGGCCCATGGATATAAACCTGGAGATCAGGCCATCCTGCAAATCGAGAATTCCGACGAATTTCTTGTAGCCTTCTGGGGAATAATCCTTGCAGGAGTAATACCGGTTCCTTTACCTATCCCTGGGACATTCCCCATCAGTGAGGGTATGGAGAGGATAACAAAAGTTTGCGGCGTACTGGATAAGTTCTGTATAATTTCGGACCAGCCTGAAAGGTCTTACCGCTCTCTTGGAAAAGTCGATTTTCTGAGTATCGAAGAACTGCTTACATATGAACCTGACAAGAATCACCACAATCCGGATACTGACGATGTCGCATATCTCCAGTTCTCTTCAGGCTCTACAGGCGATCCGAAGGGCGTAATGCTGACACATTACAATCTTATATATACTATAGATGCCTCGGCGAAATGCATGTTTGATGTCAGAGGAAACGATATAAGGCCGACTCTCGGATATGGTATCCACATATTGAAGCATAAATTTGGCAGAAACAAAGGTGTCGGCGGTTTTGCAAAACTTCTGAATAAGATATCCATGAGCGGTCTGGGTGAAAAAATAAGCTCATCAAAATATGGCAAATATATTCTTGATACGGCGCTCATATTCAGCGGCATCAAGGTTTCCGCATATACGGATATGCGGATAGATGAGATAAAGATCGTAAACTGGATGCCTTATTCCCATGACATGGGGCTTATCGGCTTCCACCTTGCCCCTACCATGGGAGGAATGGACCAGATTAAGCTTGAACCGAAGACTTTTATTCAGAAACCCGCACTTTTCTTGAAACTGATTGACAAATACAGGGGAACACACGTTCCGTGCCCTAATTTTGCTGCTCAGTGGCTGACAACGCAGGTGGATGACGATGACATAAAGGGTATAGACCTTTCATGCATAAAGTCTCTAACGAATGGTTCCGAACCGATTTCACCGCTGGTTTCAAGGGATTTTATAAAAAAATACGAAAAATTCGGACTGGATTCCAGGTCGATGTTCATGTGCTATGGCATGGCTGAGGCATCACTTCAGGTAACTGCCCCGCCGGTATTTACTGAACCTGTTTTCCATAAAGCGGATAAGGATGTCTTTTTAAAGGATCAGATAATACTTCCAACAGTTTCTGATGAAGACAGTATTGAACTTACAGATGTAGGTGGACCTGTTGCGGGTATGAAAATAAGGATTGTCGATGACAACGATAATCTTGTCCATGAATTCACGATTGGACATATCCAGATTCAGGGCCCGAATGTTGTCAAGGGCTATTACAACAATGAAGCGGCCAATAAGGACCTGTTCTGCGGAGAGTGGCTCCGTACAGGCGACATGGGTTTTATGAAAAACGGCCGGATAACAATAACAGGAAGACGCAAGGATATAATTTTCGTCAACGGTCAGAACCTGTATGCCCATGATATCGAGGAACAGATTAGACGTGTTCCGGGTATGGCATTCCGTGAATTTGCGATTGCAGGCCTCAGAGATCTGGACAGTGACAGCGAAAAGATCATTTTTTTCATCAATACAGCAGAGTCAATAACATCCCTTTCATCTCTTCTCTCCAGAATAAACGAAAATCTTGTATCAACGATCGGTATCAAACTTGATTTCATAGTGCCTGTTCCAGAAATACCCAGGACGCCAAGTGCGAAGGTCAAACGCTACAGTCTCAGGGAACAGTTCGAAAAGGGCATGTATGAAACCGTTGTATCGGTAAATGATATCGGCGAAGTACTCGCTGCTTCAAGAGACGAAAAGGGATTTGAACTTACAGCGGTTGAGCAGCGTATTATCGAGATATGGAGGGATGTCCTTGGTATAGATGCAATATCAAAATTCGATAACTTTTTCGATCTCGGAGGCAATTCCCTTCGTGCTACGAAAGTCACTTCGAGACTTAGAGAGGAATTCAGTATTGAACTCGGATTAAAGGTCATCTTCGAACATCAGACGGTTGAAACGCTTGCAGAAGCAGTTGAATCTTTGACTCGGACGGAGAGGGAGAAGTTTCCCGAGATCAAACGCCTGGAAAAGGCAGAATATTACGAACTGTCTCATGCCCAGAAAAGGCTTTGGCTGCTTGATAAAGTTGTTCCAGACAGCCCCTTCTACAACATTCCCGGAGCGGTCCTGATTGACGGTGTTGAACTTGATTTTGCTGTACTTAGGGATTCGCTTCAGGCCGTCGCTGACCGGCATGAAACGCTGAGAACGGTTTTCGTGACCGTTAATGACGAGCCGGTACAGGTTGTAAATGATTCATTCAAAGTTGAAATGCCGGTGTACGACCTGAGACATGAAGAGGGTAAGGAAGAAAGGCTTCAGGCAATAATATCTGAAGAAAAAGTAAGGCCTTTTGATCTGGAAAAAGGCCCGCTGTTCAGGGTTATGATTATAAGGCTTTCAGAAACGAAGAATGTGTTCATGATAGTAATGAACCATATCATCTCGGACGGATGGTCCATGTCGATACTTGTCCAGGAGGTTATCGGAAATTATCTGGCGCTGAATTCAAAGTCACCGTCACCCTATTCCGAATTGCCCGTACAATACAGGGACTTTGCCTTCTGGCAGAACAGACTGCTGGAGGGTGAGGGCATAAAAGTACAGGAAAAATACTGGCTTGAAAATCTGTCCGGAAAGCTGCCCTTGCTTAATCTGCCCACAGACAGGCCCAGACCCGCCATCCAGACTCAGAATGCGGGTACGGCAAGAATAAAGATTGATCAGAAGACTTTAAACGGCATCAAGGAGCTTGCAAGAAAAGAAGACGTGACAATGTTCATGCTTACCCTGGCCCTTTTCGATGTAATGCTTTCAAAACTTTCAGGCCAGGAGGATATTATAATTGGTGCACCTATTGCCGGCCGCAACAATTCCCAGATCGAACCTCTGATAGGATTCTTTGTGAATGTTCTGCCCATGAGGATTGACCTTTCCGGGAACCCTGATCTTTCAGAGCTTCTGAAACGCGTTAAGAAAACAGCAATTGGCGCCTATGCAAACCAGGAGTACCCGTTTGACAGGCTCGTTGAAGTTCTTAACCCGGTGAGGGATCTCAGCAGGACTCCAATCTTCGATATCACGTTCGAATTCCGCGAGGCATCGGCAAATCCGTTTGCCGGTTCCGGGATATCGGGAATAACAATAAAGGATGTTACGGGAGACGATCCGAATTCGAGGTTCGACATGAGCGTCACCGGTTATGAGGAGCCTGACGGAATAACGATGCGCTTCGAATATAATGCCGATCTGTTCAAAAGAGAGACCATCGAACGCTTCATGGAATACTATAAGCATATAATTGAAGATGTGCTTATGAATCCTGAGAAGCGCATTGCTGACATAGAAATGCTCTCCTCTTCCGAGAAAACACGGATTCTAAAGGAATTCAACGAATCCGCATTTCCCGTACCAGAGGGTGAGACAATGCCTTCGATCATCTCTGCGAAGGTAAGGGAATTCTCTGATCGTCCTGCAATTATTTTTAAAGATGAGGAAATAACATATGCCGGCGTTGATATTTTATCAAACAGGGTTGCGACATTTCTTATAAGCAAAGGTGTTGCACCAGGTGACATGGTGGCCATACTTTCAAACAGATGTCCCGAAATGATCATAGCGTGTCTGGGTATCTGGAAAGCAGGTGCGGCCTATGTGCCCATTGACCCTGATTATCCTTCTGAAAGAATCCGGCTGATGATTGAAGATTCAGGTGCAAAGGTATTGTTCCTGCAGAGAGATCTTTTAAACATGATACCTGAATGCGGTATCGTAACAGCAGCTCTGGACAAGGGATCAGAAGTCTGGCAGTCATCAGGCAACGCCCCCGATATTCATATCAAGCCTGATATGCTTGCTTATATAATCTATACTTCCGGTTCTACGGGCAGACCTAAAGGAACCATGATACCGCATAAGAATGTAATCAATTTTGCATTGTGGTACAGCCGGTTTTTCAATTTCACTGAACATGACAGAGGCACCAATCTTTCCGGTGTTGCATTTGATGCAACCGTTCTTGAAATATGGCCTTGTCTTGCATCCGGTGCCTGTATTGTATCACTGGACCGCCGTCTCGGAGAAATGATGCCGGAAGAGCTTGCACAATGGATGATAGACAAGAAAGTCACCAAGACTTTCATCCCGACAAAGCTTGCAGAAATATTTGTGGGTATGGATTTTGAAGGGCTTTCACTGAATCTTATGACTACCGGCGGAGACAGATTGAGCTTTGTGCCGAGACATCCTTCATATGCCTTATTCAATGTGTATGGTCCGACCGAAACAACGGTTCTGTCGACCTATATGGATATCAGCAGATGGAACAATGAGGACGGCAATCCGCCTATCGGCCGTCCGACAGGCAATACACTGATATACATTCTGGACAAATACCTTAAACCGGTTCCGGTTGGTGTAGTCGGACAGATATACATCGGCGGAGCAGGCGTGGGCAGAGGGTATTTTAACGATCCCGAAAAGACAGCAAAGTCTTTCATCCCTGACCCGTTCAAAGGGGGGGAAGCCAGGATGTATGCATCAGGCGACCTCGGCAGATGGCTGCCGGATGGTAATATAGATTTCATAGGACGTTCTGATTTCCAGATCGAGATAAGGGGCTACAGGGTTGAGATGGGAGAGATAGAAGCGGTCCTGTCATCACATGAGCAAATCAGGGAATGTGTTGTCATCGACAAGAAGGATTCGGAGGACCAGATAAGGCTTGCTGCCTTCTATCTGGCCGAATCTCCTTTGTCCAATGAGGAGTTACATTCATATCTGAAGATTTACCTGCCTCATTATATGATACCTTCTCAGTTCATATACCTGGAAAGCCTCCCGATGACGCCGAACGGAAAACTGGACCGTGAAGCCCTTATCAGAATGGTCACACTTGAAGCAAGCCAGACTGAATATATTGAACCTCGTACAGAGACCGAGCGCCTTCTCGTTGATATCTGGAAGGACATACTGAATGTCGAGCGCATAGGGGTCATGGATAATTTCTTTGACCTAGGCGGCCATTCGTTGAAAGCCACTCGTGTAATGTCGCGCATAAAAAGTTCACTTAATGTCGATGTACCTTTGAGGGTTATGTTTGAACAGCCGACAATCAGAGATCTGGCTCTGGCAATTCAAGGAATGAAATCGGGAGAATCAGTTTCATCGGATATCCCGGTACTTGAAAAAAGGGATTATTACGAGATATCAAATGCACAGAAGCGGTTATGGTTCCTCGACAAACTTATACTTGATCCTTCCTCATACAATGTACATGCGGATGTACTCCTGGAAGGAAAACTTGATACCGATGTCTTAAGAAAAGCTTTTCAGGCGGTTGTTGATCGTCAGGAAGGACTCAGGACTACATTCTCAACGGTTAACGGAAGACCTGTCCAGGTAATAACAGACAGGCTTGAAGTCGAGATGCCCGTTGTTGATATGACAGGTAAAAGCGAGGATGGGCCCGAGGTTAAACTCGTTATTGATCTGGAAGGCGCCTATCATTTCAATCTCGAAAAGGGCCCGCTTTTCAGGATCAAGATGCTGAAGCTGGGTGATGACAAACATATTCTCATGCTCACAATGCACCATATAATTTCTGACGGATGGTCGCTCGGCATACTCCTAAGGGAGGTTGCTGCGGAATATGCGGCTTTCATCAATAATGCCGAATCGGTGCTCCCGCCTCTCAAGATACAGTATCGCGATTTTTCCGCATGGCAGAAAAGCCTGCTGGAAAACGGCTTATTAAAAGACCAGGAAGATTACTGGGTGAAAAAACTGGGAGGGCCGCTGCCTTTCCTTGACCTTCCTGTTGACCGCCCGAGGCCTCCTATACAGACAAACAACGGTGCCGTTCATACGATAAAGCTTGATGAGACACTTACTCAAAATCTCAGAAATTGTGCAAAAACTCAGGATATAACTCTGTTCATGCTTCTTCTTTCATCTTTCGGGGTATTGCTGAGCAAATTGAGTCAGCAGCAGGATATAATAGTCGGTTCGCCGATAGCCGGACGGAATCATCACGATCTGGAAGAGCTTATCGGATTTTTCATCAATACACTGGCGCTTCGCATGGATATGTCCGGCGATCCGGAATTTAACAAACTGCTTGCCCAGGTGAAACAGACCTGCCTTGATGCCTATGCAAACCAGGACTATCCGTTCGACCGTCTTATAGACATCCTTAATCCTACTCGTGATACCAGCGCCACGCCTGTTTTCAACGTCATGTTTGTCCTTGAGAATGCAACTGATGACCTGAGCGAGGCAAGACTGGGAGATCTGAGGTTTAAGAACATTACACATGATCGTGGCGTAGCAAAATTCGATATAACCCTGATTGCTTCAGAAGAAGCAGGTCTGATAAAGATGCAGTTCGAGTACAACACTGACCTGTTCAATAAGGAAACTATCGAGAGATTCGGCAATTTCTATGTCAAACTGCTCAATGAGATATCGGCTGATCCAACAAAGAAACTGAGCGCCCTGGACATTCTTGACGGTGCCGAGCTCAATAAAATCCTTGTGGAATTCAATGCTACTGATTCATTTTATCCGAAAGACAAATGTCCATATGACCTCTTCGAAGAACAGGTAAACAAGACTCCCGATAAGACGGCCGTTGTATTCGAAGGCAAGGAGCTTACCTACCGCGAGCTCAATGAGAAATCAAACATGCTTGCGCGGTATCTGCGTGCCAGGGGTGTGGAGAAAGAAGTAAAGGTGGGTCTTCTTGTCGAACGTTCAGATGACATAATCACGAGCGTTCTTGCCGTTCACAAGGCGGGTGGTGCCTATGTGCCGATGGATCCTGCATATCCTAAGGCCAGACTCGAATATATGCTGGAGGATTCAAAGAGCCCTGTTCTGATTACTCAGAGCCATCTGCTGGAAAGGATTGCCAACTGTCCGGCAACCGCCGTATGCCTTGATACTGACTGGCCGGAAATTTCAACAGAGAGCGGAGATAATCTGGAGCCTGTCGCAGGTCCGGAAAATATTTCGCATCTAATATACACATCCGGTTCAACCGGACTTCCTAAAGGTGTCATGATTGAACACCGCAATGTAACCGCCTTTTTATACTGGTGCCTTGAGGAATTCAGCTTCGATGAATATGAGGAGATGATATTCTCAACCTCGATGTGTTTCGATCTATCTGTCTTTGAAATGCTTCTGCCTTTGATAACAGGGGCAAAGGTCATTGTGCTCAGAAGTTCGCTTGACCTTGATGATTATTTCAGTTCAGGCAATACCGCCACTATGGTTAATACCGTTCCTTCCGCCCTTAAACACCTCTTGAACATAGCAGGAAGAAAGCACAGGATAAAGGCTGTAAATCTTGCAGGAGAGCCTCTCAAGCTTGATCTGGTCAAAGAGGCATATTCCAAACTTGACGTTGATATGGTTCGAAATCTTTACGGACCGACTGAGGACACCACATATTCGACAAATTTCCGTGTTAACAGGAATTTCAACAGGCAGCCGCTCATAGGAAGGCCCATTTCAAACACGAAGGCATATATACTCGATAAGCATATGAAGCCGGTACCCATTGGCGTCAAAGGAGAAATATATCTCTCCGGCCACGACCTTGCCAGGGGGTACTGGAATGCCCCGGAAAAAACCGCGCAACGCTTTATCCCCAATCCATTCAGCAGCGAGTTCTGTCCTTATATCTACAAGACTGGAGACCTGGGAAGCTGGCTGCCTGACGGCAATATTGAATTTCACGGACGTGTAGATTACCAGGTGAAAATCAGAGGCAA
Organism: Desulfomonilia bacterium; assembly: GCA_036567785.1. Taxonomy (NCBI): domain Bacteria; kingdom Pseudomonadati; phylum Thermodesulfobacteriota; class Desulfomonilia; species Desulfomonilia bacterium. Next base: position 138,907 of record DATCTV010000027.1, read on the forward strand.
CCGCATCGAAATGGGTGAGATCGAAACGCGGCTTTCAGAACACCCTTCGATAACCGATGCTGTGGTTATTGACAAGGACGATGCGGAAGGGAACAAGTACCTGGCAGCCTATTATGTGGCTGACGAAGATATATCGGTCACTGATCTGCGCGCCTATCTGAAAGAATCGCTTCCCGACTATATGATTCCTTCACGTTTTATCTTCATGGAGAGTCTGCCGTTGACTCCGAACGGAAAAGTCGACCGTAATGCATTGCCTGAGCCCGAAGGCCTCCGGCCATCGGTCGAATCAGAATATGTTGCGCCAAGGGATGAGATTGAAAAGATACTGGCTGAAATATGGCAGGAGATCCTGGGAATCGAGAAGGTCGGAATCTTTGATAATTTCTTCGAACTCGGCGGCGATTCCATAATAAGCCTCCAGGTGGTCAACCGTCTGAATCAACACGGTTACAGGCTGCATCCGAAGGATATACTTCAAAGACAGACAATAGCTGAACTTTCGAGTGCTGTGGTCGCCATCGAAACCGCTTCTGCCGAGCAAGCGCCAGTAAGCGGTGTTTCACCTCTCACACCTATCCAGCACTGGTTCTTCAATCAGAATCCTGAAAATGAAAACCATTACAATCAGGCCCTGCTATTTGTGTCGAAGGACCGCCTTAACGGGGGCGACATACTCCATAAGGCCCTGCAGGGAATATTGGATCACCATGATGTTCTGCGTTCCCGTTTTATTGATGGTGAACAGAGAATAGAGGGCCTTGGTGAAAAAGTGAACTTTATTACAAAAAAGATTGATTCCGAAGACGTTCTGGATGAAGAGATCGATAAAGTTCAATCTTCACTGAACATCAAAGAGGGCCCTGTATTCCGTGCGGCTCTGTTCCAGGCTCCTGAGAACGATTATCTGCTGCTTGTTGCCCACCATCTTGTTGTAGACGGGGTATCCTGGAGAATATTGCTTGAAGACCTGCTTGACGGTTCGGCAAAGGCCGCTACAGGTCAGGAGATCGTGCTGCCGCCGAAGACCACTTCATTTATGGAATGGGCCAGCCGCCAGTCAAAATATGCCGGTGAGGAAAGGGTCCAGAACGAGCTTGAATTCTGGAATAATGAAATCAGTAAAATAAATCCTGATATTCCGCTTGACCATGACAGTGGTGTAAATAATGTCGAATCCTCCGATTTCGTCCGTTTCGACCTCACGCATGAAGAAACGGATAACCTTTTGAAGCATGCACATCATGCATACAATACCGATGTGAATGATTTGCTTATTACTGCTTTGATGAGGGTAGTGCTGTCATGGACGGGAAAAACGGATATGGCCTTTGATCTGGAAGGTCATGGAAGGGAAGATGTAATATCAGGTGTCGATATTACGAGAACCGTCGGATGGTTCACCACTCTGTTTCCTGTAGTACTGAAGACTCCGGGAAACGAGCTTTCATCTCAGATTAAATATGTCAAAGAGAAGCTCCATACGATTCCTTTCAAGGGTTTCAATTATGGAGTGCTTAAACATCTTTGCGGTAAGGATCTCAATTCCGGCTCGCTTATCAGTTTCAATTATCTCGGACAGATAATTGCGGGAAGCGCAGACGGATCGTTCAAGCTGGCGAGGACAAATGTACCGCATGTGATAGCGGGCAGGAACAAAAGGGCTTTCCTCATCGATATCATTGCGATGGTTATGGACGGAAAATTGAGAATAGACTGGATTTTCAGCAGAAACAAACACCGCCGGGAAACGATTGAAGGGCTTACCCGGATGTTCAGAAATGAAATTGTAAAGGTGGTTGAACACTGCATGAATCCGGACAGTTTTGATATCACACCTTCGGATTTCGGTCTTGCAGGTCTGAATCAGGATGAATTAAACAGACTGTCCGATTTTGAATGAGGAGATTGTAATGTCATATCTGACGAAGCAGAACATAGCAGATATATATCCCTTATCGCCCATGCAGCAGGGCATGCTCTTCCACACGCTGTATGATTCGGAGACTTCCGCTTATTTCGAACAGTTCAGCTGCAGGATTGAAGGGCCTCTGGATCTGCCATGCCTTGAGAAGGCATGGAACCACCTCATCGATGCATATCCGGTTTTCAGGACCGTCTTCAACTGGAAGGACACCTCAAAACCTGTTCAGATCGTTTTGAAGAAGTATCCCATTGTCCTTGGCGTCCACGATATTAAAGACCTTGATGAAAGTTCCCAGAAAGAATGGATCAGGGATTTTCTTGCAAAGGACAAGGCCTCCTCATTCGATCTTGGCAAAGGGCCTCTTATGAGGCTGAATGTAATTGAACTGGGGCATAATGTTTACTATTTTCTCTGGAGTTATCACCATATACTTCTTGACGGCTGGTGTCTTTCTCTTATCATGAGCGATTTTTTCAGCTCTTATACCACTTTGAAATCAGGTCAGCCTTTGTCCCGCATAACACGTCCTCCTTATAAGGAGTATATAGCCTGGCTTTCCAGACAGGACAGGAAAAAGGCCGATCAGTTCTGGGGTGAATATCTGAGGGATTTTGATACTCCGACTGCCCTGCCATGCGACAGACCTCATGAGGGAGGCCTAAACGTAAAAGAAATACAGCTGGAACTCAGTGAAGAGACGACAAACAGGCTTGAGGCATTTGCCAGAGAACAGCGCACAACACTGAGCACCGTTATTCAGGGTATCTGGGCAGTGCAACTGAGCCGCTACAGCGGAACCGATGACTGTGTTTTCGGCATAACCGTTTCAGGACGGCCGCCCCAGCTTAAAGGTTCCGATGCCATGGTCGGCCTGTTCATAAATACCCTTCCGGTAAGGGCCTTGATTGACAGACAGAGCACCTTTTCTTCGTTTCTGAAGAAATTCAAGGAAAGTTCAACGAGCGTAATGGAATACGAATATTCGTTTCTGCCAGATATACGTGCATGCAGTGCGGTTTCACCCGGCATGAACCTGTTTGACAGCATTATAGTCTTCGAAAATTATCCCCTGGACACCTTTGCCGTCGGTTCCGATATGAAGGTATCGGATATCAGCGCTAAAGAGGCGACAAACTATGATATCTGCATTGTATGCGCACCCGGAAAGAAGCTCGTTCTGAAATACCTCTATAACGAGGAAAAACTGTATCCTGAGAGTATGGAGCGTATCAAAGGCCATACCCTGACGCTCATCAGTGAGGTGCTGAACAAGCCTGATACACCGCTTTCAGAGCTGGAGATCATGACACCCGAAGAATATGAGCAGGTCGTCACCGGTTTCAACTCTACCAGAAGACCATTCCCTGAAGATAGGTGTCCATATCAGCTCTTCGAGGAACAGGTTTTGAAGACACCTGATAATATTGCAGTGAGCTTTGAGGGCGACTCCATTAATTATAAAGGGCTCAATGAACGTGCCAACAGACTGGCGCACTATCTAAGGTCGAAAGGTGTCGGGCCGGAATCCAAGGTTGGTCTCATGGTAAGCCGCTCAATCGATATGCTCGTGGCAATCCTCGGGATACATAAGGCAGGCGGGGGTTATGTCCCCATGGATCCCGAATATCCCGGAGCAAGACTTGAGTACATGCTGGAAGATTCCGAGAGTCCCGTGCTTGTCACGCAGAGCTTCCTTCTTGACAGGATAACGAACCGGCCGGGCAACATAGTGCTGCTTGACAATGATTGGGCTGAAATCGAAAAGGAAAGCCCGGACAATCCGGAACCGGTTGCCGGGCCGAAAAACCTGTCCCATCTGATATATACTTCCGGTTCGACCGGTGTCCCGAAAGGTGTCATGATCGAACACCGCAATGTAACGGCATTTCTTTACTGGTGTCTGGACGAGTTCACCTTCGATGAGTATGAAGAAATGATATACTCGACATCTATGTGTTTCGATTTGTCAATATTTGAGATGCTGCTTCCTCTGACAACGGGAGCCAGGGTGATCGTACTGAAGAGTTCACTCGATATCGATGATTACCTTAGCGCCGGAGGAACCGTCACCATGGTCAATACGGTTCCGTCAGCACTGAAGCATCTGGTAAATATTGCCGGGAAAAGGTACAGAATCAAGGCGATATGCCTTGCAGGTGAGCCACTCAAGCTCGATCTGGTAAAAGACGCCTATGCCAGGCTCGATGTGGATGTAATAAGAAACCTCTACGGCCCGACCGAGGATACCACATATTCCACGGGATTCAGAGTCCCAAAGGATTTTGACCGTCAGCCCCTTATCGGAAAGCCTCTGTCCAACGGCCAGGCTTATATACTGGATAAGAACCTGAAGCCTGTTCCCATAGGCGTGCTTGGCGAGATATATCTATCAGGCGCCGGGCTTGCGCGTGGGTACTGGAACGCACCCGAAAAAACCGCTCAGCGGTTTCTTCCGAATCCGTTCAGTACGGGTGAGTATCCTTTTATCTATAAAACCGGAGACCTTGGACGATGGCTTTCAGACGGCAATATAGAGTTTCACGGAAGGGTTGACTATCAGGTAAAGATACGTGGAAACCGTATCGAGATGGGTGAAATCGAGGCCCGTCTGGCTGAACATGAAAAGATTTCCGATATTGTTGTTATTGATAAGGATGACAGGGAAGGGAACAAGTTCCTCGTTGCCTATTATGTAGCCTCAGAAGAGCTGTCAATTTCGGAATTAAGGGCATTTCTCAAAGAAAAACTGCCCGACTATATGGTGCCGTCACGCATGATAAGACTGGAAAGCCTTCCGCTTACACCAAACGGCAAGGTGGACAGAAAGGCGCTTCCCGAGCCTGAAGGCATGCAGCCTCAGGTTGAAACGGAATATGTCGCACCCAGGGACAAGCTTGAACAGCTGATTGCCCAAATCTGGCAGGAGGTCCTTGGTGTTGACCGTATAGGCATTAATGACAACTTCTTCGAACTCGGCGGTGATTCCATCATAAGTTTACAGGTTGTAAGCAGGCTGAAAAAAGATGGCTATGAAATAAGGCCGCGCGACATATTCGAGCACCAGAGTATTGCCGAACTTGTAACGGTTGTCAAACATGCGGCCTCTGCTGTGGCGGACCAGGGTGCGGTTGTCGGCATCGCGCCTTTGACGCCTGTCCAGAGATGGTTTTTCGAACTGCCGCTTGTCAACAGGAATCATTTCAACCAGGCATTGATGTTTAAATCAAACATCAGACTGGATGATGAAAAACTGAAGAAAGCGCTTCAGGCTATCATCGACAATCATGATGTCTTAAGGGCCCGTTTTATGCCCGATAAACAGGAGTTCATGCCTATTGGGGCGGAGGCGAAACTGACGGTTAAATCCGTATCCGATGAGAACATGGACAATGAGATAAAAGCCTTGCAATCATCGCTCGACATAGGAAAGGGGCCTTTAATTGCGGCAGGACTTTATCATGCGCCGGGGTGTGACTATCTTTTGCTTGCGGCACATCATCTTGCAATCGACGGCGTATCATGGAGAATTTTGCTGGAAGATCTTTTTGAAGGATATGCAGCCTTATCAGACGGCAAGGCAATTAAACTTCCGGCCAAAACGACCTCTTTCCTGGAGTGGTCCATAAAGCAGGGCCAATATGCATCAGGCAAGGATGTACAGAAGGAATCCGGCTTCTGGGAAAAGAGCCTGGCAGATTTGAAAGTTGATCTGCCTCTGGATATTGATTCAGGACCCAATATCATGGAAACTGCTGATGTTGTAACAATTGATATTGATGAAGAAACGACAGGATATCTGTTGCGTGATGCTCACAAGGCCTATGGCACCGAGGTGAACGATCTGCTCATAACGGCACTGATGCAGATAATTTGTAAATGGACTGGCTCAAAGAGTATTGCGTTTACGCTTGAGGGGCATGGCCGGGAGGATGTTATCAGCGATGTGGATATATCCCGTACGGTCGGCTGGTTCACCACGATGTATCCGGTGGTTCTAAATTGCCCTGAATCAAACGACCTTGGGGATCATGTGAAATATGTCAAAGAATGCCTGCATACAATACCTTTTAGAGGGTTTAATTTTGGAGTCCTCAAATATCTCTCCGGCAGGGACTGGCCTGTCAATATGGGCATAAGCTTCAATTATCTGGGGCAGCTTGCTGCATCCGGGCTAGGGGGAGTTCTTGATCTTGCCAGGGCCGATGTGCCCTTTACCGTGGACGGGCGAAATCCTCGTGCAAATCTGATTGATATAATCTGTGCGGTAAAAGGATCACAGCTCAGTATCAATATGGTCTTCAGTACAAATAAACATAATAAAGAAACAATCATGAAACTTGCCGAAAAATACCGGGAGGAACTGGTTAAGATTATCAGCCATTGCATGAAACCTGAGAGTTTTGATGTCACACCATCTGATTTCAAACTTGCCAAACTGGATCAGGAGGATCTTGACAACATTTACGAATAGACGGAGGAACTCAAATGACGTTTGTGACCAAGGAAAACACGCAGGATATATATCCCCTGTCTCCGACACAAAAGGGGATGCTGTTTCATACCCTTTACGATGAAACAACTCCTGTGTATTTCGAGCAGGTCGCTTTTACAATCAACGGACAGCTGGATATAGATAAACTAAAAGAGGCATGGACCAGACTGATTGCCATAACCCCGGTATTCAGAACGGTTTTCAAATGGTCAAAGGTCAAAGACCCGCTGCAGATTGTACTCAAGGAACTCCCAGTCATTTTCGAGGTGCATGACATCAAGGGATTGGATGATAAGGAGCAGCAGCGGCGCATCGGGGAATTCCTGAAAAAAGACAAAAGAAATCTTTTCGATATGGAAGAAGGGCCGCTTACAAGACTCAACATCTTTATCCTGGCAGGGAATAAATACAAATTCATATGGAGCTATCACCATATAATTCTGGACGGCTGGTGCCTGCCTATAATTCTTAACGACCTTTTCTCGATATATCTTGCTGTAGCGACGGGCGGTGCAATGCCAAGAATTACCCGGAGGCCATACAAAGACTATATCGCCTGGTACCTGGATCAGGATAAGGAAGAGGCTGTTGATTTCTGGAAAGGGCTTCTCGGGGACTTTCAGGCTGCAACGCCGCTGCCTCTTGACAGAAGGACGGCCGACGGTGCCGTAACATCCATGGGTGAAGAGAAGGTTCTTCTTTCTCCTGAAATGACCGAGGCCCTGCTGGCCCTAAGCAGAAAGGAACATGTTACGCCCAGCACTGTGATGCAATCTGCATGGTCCGTTCTTTTAAGCCGCTACAGCAACAGTGATGATGTCGTTTTCGGTACAACAGTCTCAGGCAGACCTGACAAACTGAAAGGTTCTGATGAAATGGTCGGCCTGTTTATCAATACCCTGCCTGTAAGGGTTCGCTTTGCTCCCGGCATGAAGATTTCCGAGCTGCTCGGCTATTTGCAGAAGCTTTCTCTCTCAATCAGGGAATACGAATACTCTTTCCTTCCGGAAATAAAGGCTTTAACCGCTCTTCCCAAAACGCAGAATCTGTTTGACAGCAATGTGGTGTTCGAGAACTATCCGCTCGCTTCTGCCGGAGGCGGGTCAGGTATGGGCATTACTGATGTGCAGTCCGTAGAAATGACCAATTTTCCCATTACCCTTTTGGTCATACCCGGCGAAAGTATGGAAATGGCGATCCAGTATGACCGTGCAAGATTTGACAGTAAAACAATAAGCCGGATGCTCGGGCATATGCTTCAGGTATTGTCGGCATTTATAAAAGATCCTTTCCAGGAAGTGGGCCGCATTGAAATACTGACTGAACCTGAGAAGGAAATGCTGAACTCATTCAATTCTACTGAGGTACCGTATCCTGATACATTATGTATCCAGGAACTGTTCGATCGCCAGGTTGATATAAGTCCTGACAGGACAGCCATCATTTCTGGCGAGAAAAGCTTGAGTTATATCGAACTCGAAAGAAAATCGAATCAGATTGCACACTTCCTGAGGGATAAGGGCATCAAACCGGATAGTGTAGTGGGTATTTTTATTGAGCGTTCCGTTGAAATGATAACAGGTGTGCTCGGGATAATAAAAGCAGGCGGGGCTTACGTGCCCCTTGATCCTGAATACCCGGCGGCGCGTCTGGAATACATGCTTTCCGACTGCGGTGCGCCGCTTATACTTACGAAATCCGATATGCTTTCCAGGATGCCTGCTTTTTCCGGGGAAGTACTGTGTCTTGATGACGACTGGGACAGGATCGAACAGATGCCGTCCGTAAGGCCCGAACTTGTAAATACGAGCAGGGACCTTGTTTATGTCATCTACACATCAGGATCCACGGGCAATCCGAAGGGGATAGAAATAGAGCACAGAGGTCTTGTCAATTACATTACGTGGGCTGCGGGTGCTTATGATGTTCCGGGCCATGGCTCTTTCCCGCTCTATACATCCATGTCATTTGACCTTACGGTTACCAGCATGTTTCTCCCCCTTGTCTCAGGCGAGTACATATCTATCATGCCGAGCGGCATCGATCCGACAACACTTGTTGAACATGTCCTGACATCTGGTACGGATATCGCAAAATTGACGCCTGCCCACCTGGAGATTGCGGACAATCTTACCGAGAACGGACTGGAGAAATCGGCGTCGCTCAACCGCTTCATCCTGGGTGGGGAAGCCCTTTCAGCAAAGACATCACGATCGTTTCTAATCCGGCATCCGGGTTCGGTAATTTTCAATGAATACGGACCAGCCGAAACAGTTGTCGGCTGTATAGTATATGCATTCTCAGAGATCGATTCAGAGTGCACGAATGTGCCTATCGGGAAACCTATTGCAAACACAAAGATCTACATCATGGACAAAGACCGTAGACTTGTCCCGATAGGCGTACCGGGTGAGATCTATATTGAAAGTCCCGGTGTTGCGCGCGGCTATCTGAATAAGCCCGAAATCTCGGCAAAAAGCTTTGTGCCGAGTCCTTTTGATCCGGCAAAGACCATTTACCGGACTGGTGATCTTGCCAGGTGGTTTGCAGACGGAAATATTGAGTATCTCGGCAGGGTCGATCATCAGGTCAAGATACGGGGCTACAGGATTGAACTCGGTGAGGTTGAGGCGCTTCTGGCAAGCTATAACGGAATACACGATTGTGTTGTTGTTGACAGGGATGACAGGGCGTCGGGGAAATACCTTGTGGGATACTATGTTTCAGAAGATGAGATACCTGTAACAGACATAAAGAACTTCATGAAAGAGAAGCTTCCCGAATACATGGTTCCGGCACGTTTCATGAAACTGGATATGCTGCCGCTTACTCCCAACGGCAAGGTTGACCGTAAAGCCCTTCCGGAAGTTGACAACGTCATCTCCGGTGACGAGAGCTCGTTCGTGGCGCCCCGGACTGAAATCGAGCATGTAATTGCAGATGTATGGTGCCAGGTTCTCAAGCTTAACAAAGTGGGGATACATGATAATTTCTTTGATCTCGGCGGAGATTCCATCATCAGTCTTCAGGTTGCGGGACGTCTAAAAAAACAGGGCTATGAGATCAAGCCCAGGGATATATTCGAAAACCAGACAATTGCGGAACTTGCTCTTGTTGCCGGAAAAGCCCGTTCAGCTCTTGCCGAACAGGGAGATGTGACAGGTGAAGCCCCTTTGACGCCTGTTCAAAAATGGCTGTTCGAACTTGATTTGAATAATATCAATCATTTCAATCAGGCCATTATTTTGAAGACTTCTATGGCTCTTGATGAGGATGCCTTGAAGAAGAGCCTACAGCTTGTTATCAATCACCATGATGTTCTCAGATCACGTTTTAAAGGCGGAATGCAGGTTTATCTGCCGTCCGGCGAAGAGCCTGTCCTGGTGAAAGCTTCTGTGTCAGATGAGGATGAATTGAAGGTGGATATAGATAAACTGCAATCTTCACTTGATATCTGTGCAGGACCGGTGTTTGTTTCGGGTCTGTTTACATTCGGAGAGTACGTATATCTCGCCCTTGTGGCACATCACCTTGTGGTGGATGGTGTTTCATGGCGGATTATTGTCGAAGATATGTTCAGCGCCTACGGCGAGATTTTGCATGGTTCTCAACCGGCAATGCCGGAGAAGACCTCATCGTTCAAGGAGTGGGCGGTAAAAATCAGGAATTACGCAGATCAGATAAAGGATGAAGCCGGTTTCTTAAACGAAATGATAAAGGAAAATCATGCCCTGATAACCGAAGATTTCAAATCAGGGCCAAATGACATGGCATCAGTGGCCGTAGTTCATGAAACGCTTTCGAAAGAGGATACTGACCTTCTTCTGAAGGGTGCCCACGACGCGTTTAATACAGAAATCAACGACATCCTTGTACTTTCGCTGGCTAGAACACTGGCTGCCAAAACCGGCAGCGATCATGTATGTTTTAATATGGAGGGCCACGGAAGAGAGGATATCTTTACGGGAATTGATATATCCCGCACAGTGGGATGGTTCACCACGCTTTTTCCTGTTTCTGTGCAAATAGACCCTGCAGATGAAATGGACGAACAGATAAAAACAGTCAAAGAAACACTAAGGAACATGCCGAACAAGGGACTGGATTATGGTGTCCTAAGGTATCTCAGCCCGAATTCGGGTATTGTCAAGGTGGAACCTCAGGTATGTTTCAATTACCTCGGGCAGTTTGACAATGCGGGAATGGAAGGTGTTTTTGAGCTTGTTACAGGCATACCGTCATCTCCAGGTGACCCCCGGAATGAAAGGCCGTATGCCCTGGATATCAACTGCACCGTGGAAAATTCATGTCTCAACGTATATGTCAATTACAGCCGCAACAGATTCAGCGAAGATACGATAATCGATCTTGCAAAAAAATTCTTGGAAGAAATCAGAAATGTATTAAACTACTGCATGCAAGGTCATGCCGGTTATACACCATCCGATTTTGATTTGGCAGGCATGTCCCAGGATCAATTGGATGACCTTATAGGCGACCTTTGATACATGTGCGAGAAGGAGATAACAAGATATGGTCCAGAAAAAAGCAGAAAAAAAAGTAGAGGACATCTATCCGCTTTCACCTATGCAACAGGGTATGCTTTTTTATGCCCTTCTGGAACCGGACTCTCCTATATATTCCGAACGCTTTACCTATACAATTGAGGGAGACCTCAATGTCGATGCTTTTTTAAAGGCCTGGCAGCACCTCGGTAATGTCCATCCTCTGTTTCGTACGGTATTCAGGTGGGAAGGAGTCAACGAGCCGGTACAGATAGTGCTGAAGGACAGGTCACCTGAAATCGAGCTTCATGACTTCTCCGGAATGTCAGGAGAAGAGGAAAAGCATAACATTAAAAATTTTCTTTCAACAGAAAGCAAACGCAGATTCGATCTGGCAAACGGTCCGCTGGTAAGGCTTCATTTGTTTATTCTCAAAAATCAGAGATTCTTCTTTTCATGGTCCTTCCACCATATACTGACAGACGGTTGGTGCATTCCTCTGATCCTCTCCGACCTATTCGTGACATATCTGTCCATTCTTGAGAACAAGCCCCTTCCATCCATAAAGAGGCCTCAATACAGGAATTACATTGCATGGCTAAAAAAGCAGGACAAAACAAAGGCCGAGAAATACTGGAAAAAAATTCTCGGCAGCTTCGAGGCGCCGACTCCGCTGCCTCAGGATTTTCATCCGAAGGAGCGCGGAATTTCGAATGTAGGAAAGAAGAGTCTTATCCTGGATGAAAAGTTGACTGCGGCGCTGAATGAAACCGCACGGAAACAGCGAATCACTCTGAGTACCCTTGTGCAAACGGCATGGTCGATACTTCTCGGCCGTTACAGCAGACAGGAGGATGTGGTCTTCGGTGTTACTTTATCTGGAAGGCCGGCCGACCTGCCGGGCTCAGACGAAATGATAGGCCTGTTCATCAACACGCTCCCCGTTCGTGCGAACTTTGAGAATGGTATTACAATAGAAGAGCTGATGACTGACCTTCAATCGCAGGCTCTCAAAATAGAGGAATTCGGCTATTCATTCCTGCCCGAGGTAAAGGCCTGTAGTGCCGTGCCTGGAAAGGCCAACCTCTTCAACAACCTCTTCATCTTCGAGAATTACCCTGTGAACATGGGAGAAATGACCGGGGATTCCACAATACGCATTACTGACTCAACGATTGAGGAAATGACGCATTATGACCTTACACTAGTGATTACACCCGGGAAGAAGCTTGATATAAACCTCGGATATGCGCTTGATCTCTTTGCACCTGAAACCATCGATCGCATGCTGTCCCATTTGAAAATAATTCTCGAACAGATAACGATAGACATAAAGCAGCCGGCTTCAACAGTTGACATAATGAGCCCGCAGGAAAAAGAAATGGTCTTGTTCGGGTTTAATTCAACTGCTAGCGAATATTCAAGAGATGCAACAATTGTAGATGTATTTGAAGCCCGGGTGCAGAAGAATCCGGACAGTACAGCTGTTGTTTTCAGAGAGAATTCACTGAGTTTCGAAGAACTGAATATCAGGGCCAACAAACTTGCACGTGCACTCATCTCAAACGGAGTCAAACCGGGAGCACTGGTGGGCATGATGGTAGGCGACCCGCTTGAGACCATACTTTCAATTCTGGGCATATTGAAGGCCGGCGGCGCTTATATGCCGATCGATCCTGACTTTCCTGAAGCACGCATAGATTTCATGCTGGATGACAGCTGTACTCCAGTTGTAATCAGCAGGGAGGAGTTTGCCGACAAGGTTCCCCTCTCTCAAAAGGTGCTGTACCTTGACAGAGACTGGCATGAGATAGAGAAGCAGGACCCTTCCAATCCGGGGATTAAAATCAGTGCAGAAGATATTGCCTATTCAATCTACACGTCGGGCTCCACAGGAAAACCCAAGGGTACGCTTATACCGCACCGCGGGGTAATAAATCTTGTTCATGGTCTTGTAAAGATACTCTATTCCTATTATGAAGGGCATCTGAGGGTTGCGCAGCTGGCTTCATTCAGTTTCGACGCCTCGGTTCAGCAGATATTCGCATCGCTCCTCCTGGGTCATACACTTTATCCCATTCCAGGGAGCATAAAAAAGGACCTGGGACAGCTGATCCCTTACATCCTGAAAAATGAAATCGAGGTAATAGACGGGACGCCTTCGTTGTGGGAACTCCTAGTTGGCAGCGGCATCATGGATGAACCCGAATTGAAACTCAGGCATGTGATCATAGGCGGGGAAGCCCTGCCGGTAGATCTTGTCCGGAGATATCATGACGGGGTTTACGGGAAATCCACAAGATGGACAAATGTTTACGGAGTCACTGAATCGAGCGTCGATTCCACATCGTATCTTGTTGATATCGATGCGCTTAAGAACAGAATATCTGTGCCGATCGGGGCACCCATTGTAAATACATGGATATACATACTTGACGGCAACAGGAATCCTGTGCCTGTAGGTGTACCCGGAGAGCTTTATATAGGCGGTGACGGTCTTGCAAAGGGTTATCTCAACAATCCCGAACGGACGGAACAGAACTTCGTCCCCGATCCCTTCCGTGATGGCGAGCTTATGTACAGGACAGGCGACCTTGGCAAATGGCTTCTGGACGGGAACATAGATTTTCTGGGGCGTATAGATTTCCAGATCAAAATAAGGGGATTCAGAATAGAGCTGGGTGAAATAGAATCCGCAATGTCGTCATATCCCGGTATTGAAGATTGTGTGGTTGTCGACAGAATCGATGCGGCCGGAGACAGGTATCTTATAGGGTTCTATGTGGCCAGCAATGAGATATCAATACCGGACCTGCGCAACAGTCTGGCCGGGGCCCTGCCTGACTATATGGTTCCGGGCAGGTTCATGAGACTTGATGCCCTGCCGCTCAACACAAGCGGCAAGGTGGACAGGAACTCGCTGCCCGAGCCTGAAGACAGCTTCAACGCAAGTGAAACCGAATATGTAGCTCCAAGAAATGATACGGAAAAGGCCCTGGCGCTTATATGGCAGGATGTCCTGGCAATCGATAAGGTGGGAGTGAAAGACAACTTCTTCGATATAGGAGGCCATTCCCTCAAAGCTACGAAGGTCGTTTCCCGTATCAAAAAGGATATGAATATCGAACTGCCGCTGAGGGCCATTTTCGAAGACCCCACAATTGAAGGCCTTGGCAGAGCCATCTCTTCAATGCAGGGGCAGAAGCTGGGCGAGATACCGAAACTGCCGCATAAGGACGCATACGAGCTCTCTCATGCGCAGAAAAGGCTCTGGTTCCTCGAGCAGATGACCCCTGGGTCTTCAACATATAATATCCCCATGGCGCTTATGATAGAAGGGGAGATACAGACAGACCTGATGGAAAAGGCCCTTAACAGTGTAGCACTGCGCCATGAAACACTCAGGACATCATTTTCAAGTGTGGACGGTGAACCTGTTCAAATTATCGAACCTTCGATTCACGTTGATCTTAATTTGACTGACATGACTGATAAAACCGAAGAACAGATTTCCCTGGCAGTCATAAATGAAATTTCCGGTTCATTCGACCTGGCTGCAACGCCGCTCTTCAGGGCGTGTCTTTATAAGCTTGGGGAAAACAAACACCTCTTCGTGTTTACTATTCATCATATCATTTCAGACGGATGGTCAACCGAGGTGCTCCTTAAGGAACTGATCGGGACATATATGTCGCTTATGACCGAGACCAAAGCGGCGCTCCCTGACCTCAAAGTTCAATATAAGGATTATGCATCATGGCAGAACAGACTGATTGAAGAAGGCATGCTCAAGGGTCAGGAGGAATACTGGGTCAAGAAACTTGCAGCTCCTCTCCCGGTGCTCGACCTGCCGACAGACAGACCCAGGCCTCCATTACAGACTTATAATGGAGCGGTTTACAAATTTGAATTCGACGGGGATGTTGCTAAACAATTGAACTCCTTTGCAAAGAAGCAGGGAGCCACAATGTTCATGACCATCCTTAGCGCTTTCACTGTCCTAATCAACAGGCTCAGTAATCAGGAGGATATTATAATAGGAACGCCCATTGCCGGCCGCAATCATCCCGATCTCGAACCTCTGATAGGGTTCTTTGTCAATACTCTTGCATTACGGGTTGATGTGAGCGACAACCCGAGCTTTACTGAGCTTGTAAAAAGGGTGAAATCCGTCTGCATTGAGGCATATGCGAATCAGGACTACCCGTTTGACGGCTTGATAGATGTCCTGAACCCGGTCAGGGATGTAAGCAGAAATGCTATATTCGGCGTAATGTACATACACCAGAACATGACCGATCTTTTCGGTATGAAGACGGGTCTTTCAATCAAACCGGTCGAAGCAGACCTGACTACCACCAAATTTGATCTGACGTTTTCATCAGTTGAGATTGGTGAGCGTCTGCTGGGATATCTTGAATACAATACCGACCTGTTCGACAGGACTACAATCGAGGGCTTTGCAGGGTTTATCAAAAATATCCTTGCAGAGGCGTCTGTGAAGCCTGAAACCAGGGTTTTTGCTTTCGATGTGCTGGGCGAAGAAGAAAGGCATAAGCTTCTGGTTGAATTCAATGATACGGACAAACCCTATGACCTAAGCAGATGTACATACCAGATGTTCGAGGAGCAAGCGGCAAAGACTCCTGACAGGATTGCCGTTACCGCTTATGACGGGCGGAAACTTACTTACCGCGAATTGAACGAAAGGATGAACCAGCTCGCAAGACGGCTTAGAAAGCTAGGTGTAGGCGCAGAGACAATGGTTGCGGTAATGCTTGAGCGTTCGATTGAAATGGAGATCGCTCTTCTTGGCATAAACAAGGCGGGCGGAGCATATGTGCCTATGGGGACGGACTATCCCGAGGCGCGTGTGGATTATATCCTTAAAGATACAAATGCACCGGTGGTTCTGGTACAGGAAAAATATGCGTCGAAGTTCGAAGGCAAGAATATTATCGTGATTTCTCTGGACAGCGGATGGGATGATATTTCATCTGAAGACACCTCAAACCCCGAACCAGTCAGCGGTCCCGAGAACCTGGCCTATGTCCTGTATACTTCAGGTTCCACCGGCGTGCCCAAAGGCGTAGCGTGCATACACATAGGACTTACCAACAGGCTGATATGGATGCAGGAAGCCTACGGACTCAAAGAGGACGACTGCATACTGCAGAAGACGCCATACACTTTCGACGTCTCGGGCTGGGAATTTCACTGGCCGATAATGTACGGAGCGCGTCTGCACTTCCTGATGCCCGACGGACAAAAGGACCCCTCGCACATCATGGAAGTAATTAACGAGCAGAAGGTAACGACTCTTCATTTCGTTCCTTCCATGCTGGGCGGATTTCTACAGGTTGTCGATGATTCCAATAAGGCCAGTCTGGCATCGTTGAGGCGTGTAATCTGTTCAGGCGAGGCCCTTCTTGCAGAGCACCGCGATACGTTCTTCCGTTATATCGACTGCGAACTGCACAACCTTTATGGTCCGACTGAGGCCTCGATAGACGTGACGTATTACGAATTGAGTCCCGATGACAAATCAAACATCGTCCCCATTGGCAAGCCTCTTGCCAATACGAGGATATACATACTCAACAAGCATATGCAGCTTGTCCCTGTAGGCGTGCCCGGCCAGATATTCCTTGCAGGTGTACAGCTCGCTAGAGGCTATGTGAATCAGCCTGAAAAGACAGCGGACGCATTCATCGATTTCAATATTTCCAGGGATAACCGGTTGTACAAAACCGGAGATCTCGGTGCATGGATGCATGACGGGAATATAGAATACCTTGGCCGTATAGACCATCAGGTAAAGATACGTGGTAACCGGGTTGAACTGGGAGAGGTCGAATCCGCTCTGTGCAGGTTCAGCGGGGTCCGTGAATGCGTTGTGGTTGACAAGACTGACCCGTCGGGAAGCAAATATCTTGTGGGCTATTATGCCTCCGATAATGAACTGCCTGTTGATGAACTTCGCAGATTCCTGCATGATTTCCTGCCCGAATATATGATTCCGACGCGCTTCATATGCATGCCGGGCCTACCCCTTAATGCGAACGGCAAGGTGGACAGAAAGCAGCTGCCCGAAATCGAAAGCGTGCGGCCTGAGATGGCCAATGAGTATGTGGCCCCATCCACCGATGTCGAAAAGCTGCTGGCACAAGTCTGGAAGGAAGTTCTGGGAGTGGAAAGAGTGGGAATCAACGACAATTTCTTCGACCTGGGAGGCCATTCACTGCTTATCATGAAGGTAATCGCCAAGGTAAAGATGTCGTTGCCTTTAACCGTTCAGGACTTTTTCGATAACCAGACAATTTCAGGCCTTGCTAAATGCGTTGAGGAGAAGGCGCTTGCCGCACGAAAGACATCGTCTCAAAAAGAATTGATTGAAGAGAAATTCGATGGCTTCAAGGTGGACATACCCGTCTCGGGAAAAACCGAAGAAATGAAGTCGATTCTTATGACCGGTGCAAGCGGCTATCTTGGTTCCCATCTCTTGAGAGACCTGCTGAATGATACTGATGCGGATATCATATGCCTTCTTCCGGGGAAGAATGTTGATGATGCAAGGAAGATGCTTTTTGAAGCAATCGATTTCTATTTCAGGGATGAAGGGCTTGATACCTCGCGTCTGAAAATTTTTGCAAGCGATATCGGCATTGACGGGTTAGGTCTGGACGGTGATGCCCTTGAACTCATAAAGAATACGGACACCGTAATTCATGTGGCGGCTGATGTAAGGCATTTTGGTGATTACAAGCATTTCAGGAATATCAATGTTCTCGGCACCAAACGTGTGCTCTCTCTCGCTGAAACCGGAAAGGCCAAACGTTTCCATCATGTTTCAACACTCAGTGTTGCTGGAGATTTTGTTCCAGGCTTTTCCAAGGTGGTATTCAAGGAGACCGATTATGACCGAGGACAGGAGCTCGGGAATGTATATGCGAAAAGCAAATTCGAAGCCGAAGGTGTTGTCCGTGAAGCAATGGCCAGGGGTGTCAAGTGCACCATATACCGTATCGGCAACCTTGTCGGAGAATCCCGATCAGGCCTTTTCCAGAAAAACATAGACGGAAGTTCCTTTTACGGACTGCTCAAATCGATTATCGAAACAGGGGTGATACCTGACGGCGACGGTGGAATGTTCGACTTTACACCCGTCGACTGCTGCAGCAAGGCGATAGCAACCCTGGCTCGCATTCCCGAAACATCAGGCCGGTGTCTGCACCTCTTTAATCCCGACTTGATTTCACTGAAGGGACTTGTTGAAATCATGAATTCAAACGGTTACCACATAAGAATAGTCAATGTCGAAGAATATGCACTGGCTCTAGGAACAGCCCAGGCCGAAAAGGGCAGCAAGGCTATAGAAGGACTGCTGCCGTATCTGGAGGCAAAATCCGTGACACAATATGTTCTCGACAACAGCTATTCAAGACATTTCCTTGACGGCCTGGGTTTTTCATGGCCTGAAGTTGATGAGGCCTTTATAGGAAAGCTTCTTGGCTACTGCGCAAAGGTCGGATTTATAGGGAAGCCGCAGGTCGGTAAATAAAATTGTAAACAGGGGACGATATGAAGATAGGAATAGTCACAGGGGCCGCATCCGGAATGGGCAGAGAGTTTGCCTGCCAGGTTGTGAATGCATATCCGATGGATGAAATTTGGCTGATAGACAGGGAGGAAAATGGGCTTGAAGAAACCGCAAAACTGATAGGGAATATAAAGGCCGTCACAATAGCCCTTGACCTTTCGAGAGAGGATGACCTGAAAAGACTAAGAGACAAGATAGTCAATGCAGCGCCCGAGATAACGGTGCTGAACAATAACGCCGGTTTCAGTTATATATGCCCGTTTATGGAGGCATCCCTTCCCAGGACGATGAATATGATAGATGTTAATGTCAAAGCAGTCGTGGCCATTGCTCATATGTGCGTGCCTTTTATGAAAAAAGGCTCCGTCATATTTCAGGTGGCGTCGTTGAACGCATTTCTTCCCGCTCCGAACGGGGCTGCATATTCGGGAACCAAGGCGTTTGTGCTGGCTTTCTCCCAGGCCCTTTACCAGGAGCTTAAGAGCAAGGGCATTCATGTAATGAGCATTTCACCGGGGCCTGTCAGGACGAATTTCATGAAGACGGCTTCCGATGGGAATCTTCCGGACTTGAAGAATGCGCTTGAAGCCAAAGATGTGGTTCGTGCCGCGATTAATGATGCAAAGGCCGGCAAACTCAACTCGACATTCGGTTTTGTCAACCGCCTGAATATTTTTCTGACGCGCATATTAAGCAGGAAAACACTTCTGGGAATGTCTTAATCAAAATCAAGGAGAGCGGATTTTGGCGAATGAATGGATAAAACTTTCTAGCGGCGAGGATGCGATAAGGCTATTCTGTTTCCCGTTTTCCGGCGGCACTGCACAGGTATACAGACCTCTGGCAAGACTCCTGCCTAACGGCATCTGCGTATTTGCATATGAGCTTCCCGGACGGGGCAGACGTTTTAACGACCCGGCTTTTGAAAATATATCCGATATGGTCAGTGATGCCATGAAGGCATTGATGCCTTTACTCTCGAATCCGAACTTTGCCTTTTTCGGATATTCTCTGGGGGGTCTTCTTGCATATGAAGCGGCACATGAACTGAGCAGAAAGGGAGTCAACCTGCCCAGGCATATTTTCGTGGCTGCATCGAGGGCCCCTCATCTGTCCCGCAGGGAAGATGAAACCTCCTATTATGATCTTCCCGATGAGAAGTTCATAAGCAAACTGAAGGAAATGGGAGGAACCCCGCAGGAGGTTCTGGAAAATCAGGAAATACTCGAGCTCATGCTTCCGGTCATCAGGAAGGACTTTAAGGCTTATGAGACTTATAAGAACACAAATGATAAGCCGCTTAACTGCCCGATAACGGCATTCGGGGGGGAATTTGACAGGCTTGTGCTTCCCTCGGATGTCCAGGAGTGGTCGAAGCACACCGCGAAGCTGTTCCTGAAACATATGTATGAAGGGGACCATTTCTTCATTCAGACTTATGCGGAGAAGATGGCAGGCGCTATCACCAGGGCCCTTGCCATGCAAAGGCCATGGTAATAAAAACTGGAAATATTAAGGTGCGTACTCGTAAACACCCATGTCAGCGTAAGTAATAAGACCGGTTCCCGTATTTGCAATAGAAAGGATATCCAGCCGGGCCTGCCCGTTTAGATCAAGGGCGGGGGCGGAATCCCCGTCGGCGGCGTCAATGCATGGTGAGTTTGCCTGAAGCCTGTAATCTCCTGGGATCCATTTCTTGCTGATTTTGTCCCTCGAACCTGTTGCAACGAATTGAGGATTCTTCGATATATTTCCTGTCCCGCCTGCTCCACCCTGGATGCAGGAGTAGCTTGTTATAATTGTTGAATAATTGTCCTTGAATATCTCGGTGTCCGTATCACCCCATATTATGCAGTTCCTAGCAGTTGCAGTGCTTGAAAGATTATAAAGTGCGCCTCCCAGCAAGGCGTTATTACCGCTAATTGTACAATTTATGACAGACGGCGATGAGTGGCTGTTCCGTATGGCCCCTCCATAATATGCGTTATTGCCCTCGAAAAGACAATTGGTAATTTGAGCTGAACTCTCAGAGTTAAAGATACCACCTCCATAATAGGCATTGTTATCAGTGAAGCGGCAATTTATGATTCTGGGTGAACTTCCTCCCTGGTTAGTCATACCACCGCCATAGCCCTTTGCATTGTTGTTTAAGAAACAGCAGTTTGAAATGATAAGGCTGTCACTGCAGTTATTGTTGAGCATTCCACCGCCTGTTTCCTCCTCCTTGATAATGATGGTGTTGTCAACAGTTGCGTCACCGTTTTGAATCGTGAATCCGTCTATCCTGGAGGACTGTATACCTTTAACTACATGATATATATTTTCCTGACCGTCGAGAATCGTTACGTTTGTTGAAACATTTCTTTCCGAACGGTATGTTTCAGTCCCTTTAAAACCCCCGTAAATCCTGACTCCTTCCTTCAGGGCAAGGACGGGTATTTCGGGTTTACTGCTGTCAATGGCATAGTATGTACCTTCTGCGACCCATATCTGATCACCTGATGTTGCCTTGTTCATGGCGTCCTGGGGATGCTTCAATGCATCAGACCAGCTCGACCCGCTATTTTCTGTTGAACCTGAAGTGGTGACATAGATGATTTTTCCAACTGTATCGACTGTTATCGTCACTGTTGCAGGGTTGCTTTTGATTGTGCCTTTGCTGAGAGTATAAACCAGTTTGTCGATTCCTGAAAAATCTTCATTCGGGGTATATTTCCAGGTTGCACCGCTTATCTGCTTTAGTGTCCCATGGGAAGGATAATTTTCGATATTGCATGATAAGACAGATATGTCCGTATCAAGGGCATTCATTGTAAATTCTATGGCATCACCTTCTGTCGTGCTTACGGATAAATCAACCGCCTGAATATTTGTTACCTCGGGCTCTGGTGAGCTTGAATTGCCGCCGCCCCCGCCGCCTCCACCGCAGGCGGAGAGGGATATAAACAAAACAAGGAGTGCCAGGATAATTGATTTTTTCATTGTAAAGTTCTCCTTTTGATCCTGATAACAAAGTTAGCAAACAACATGCCATGCGTAATATCATGATTATACGAGTTAAATATCTTACTGATATATTTTTAAATGTATTTGAACCGAATATTTTAGGAACAATATTTCACATGGACATCAATCAGCAAATTTCTGAAAGGGCTGATTCAACCTGAAATGAGTGATGCCAATAAATCCTGTTGGAGTGCCTTTCTGGTCCCTTCTGAGACAAAGAAGCAGATCTCCGAACATCAGTTTCCCATCGCGGGTGTACTGTTCGATGGAGATAACCTTTCTGAATTGACGGCCGGGTTCTTTTGCTGAGTGAAGCCCTGAAATAAAGGCCTTAGCGAGTTTCAGATGGGATGCTTCTGTAAGTGTAAGGCCTGCATTAAGCCGCATTGCTTCTTCTTGGTTGTACCCCAGCAGGTGTTCAACCGAAGGGCTTACATAGGTAAAAAAAAGCTCCATGTCGGTAATCCATATAAGATTGGTGGAATATTTCATAAGTTCATTGTATTCGAGGAGCCTGTCGTCCGTGGCAGTCGTTGACGACATGTTTACGATCAGGAATATGAAGCCGTTCTTTATGCCGTTTTTTATAAATTGTTTGATTCCAATCCTTGCGATCATGCTTATTCCCGATTTCAAGACCATTTTATATACATCGACGTTTCTTTTGCCGTTCTTTGCAAGCTCGAGATTTGCTTTTGCTTTCGCATGGTCTTCAGGATGCACAAATTCCCAGAGCTCTTTACCGATGATCTCATCCTGTATGAACCCGCCCAGTTCCGCTATTCTGCCGCTCACGGCGGTAATCCTGAGTGACTCATCAACTGTAGCTATCCCTTCCGTCACCTCGTTCAGCATAAGAGAGAGCTGTTCATCCGCCTGTTTGAGATCGTTCAGCATCTCCGAGAGGAAGACATTGTTCGAGAGGTCAATGGATTCTTTAAGAAGCAGGGAGAGTTCCTCGCTTTTCCATGCGTGTTTAATTTTTGTTGATATGCAGCAAAGGCATCCCCACAACTCACCCTTGTCCTGAATCGGGATAAAAATGCATGAATGGATGTTGTTTTTCTTAAGGTAATCTGACTGTTTCTGGGGGAGGCTGTCCGGGGAATCAAAAAACATCATCAATGATTTAAGCCTGGAATGAATATCGTGAAGATTTTCGGGTATATTAAAATCCTGCATCAGGACTTGATTGTCCTGACATTCGGTCCAAAAATATCTTAATGCCTGCCCGTTTTTGATAAACTGGAATACGCAAACCAGATCAATGCCGAGAGCTATGCCGAGCCTTGCGAGAAGCGCTTCCGTCCTGATGTTCGTATTAAGAATGAACTCATAAATTGAAGATGGCATTTTCCATACATAGCAACAAGACTTAAGACATACAACAAATAATTCGCATTATGCGAACTATTATTAATGCTGGCTGGCAAAAAAGTTATCATATTGTTGAATGATTTTATTGACATGATTTAAAAGAGCAATCAATATTAGAAAATATTAAGATTGAGCGGGGCTGATTATGGATTTCAGGGCATGGATAAAAAGCTCGGGCATTACACAAAAGAAACTGGCGCAGGATCTGGGCATGTCACAGAGCTATCTTTCCGAAATACTCTCCGGTAAACGCAAGATAAATACCAGGCTTGCGCAGAGGATTGAAGATATTTCCGGGGGTGAAGTTAACCGGATGGAACTGCTGTATCCTGAGGATGGCACGATTTTGAAACAGGAAACACATACTGAAATGCATATGCTTATTGAAAGGGGTTCTCCATTGACTCCTGAGATGCGCGAAAAAGTACTGTCCGGTGAACTCTAGGTTCAATTAGCTGTCTTACTTCTATTGTTTTGATAAAGTAAACTCCAAGTAATTTCCTATACTGCAGTCTGATAATAGAACGAACCTGCAATTTAATGCTGTCACCTTAAAAAGGTGGGGAATGACACTATGTTATCAGTAAGTCTTATAACGTTTTTCGTAAAGCCCGTCGTCAAACGGAGCACGCCTGCCGGGACAGTCCCTTCGAGGGCAGAGTGCACAGTTGTGGAATATTTCGCCCGAAGCATAACTCAGGCCGCTTATCGATTTGAGCGGCATCATGAGGCAGCTCTCATTGAGCCTTACCCCGATTGCGGCTGTTTCATCCTTCATGAGGCTGAACAGTTTTTTCTGCTCTGTTATCGGCCAGTCTTCAAGTGAACCCGGATTCATTGTGGAGACTGTTTCGGTGTCGAGAGTCTTTTTGATTATTCCCTCAGCAGCATTTATGGCGAAACCCAGTGCAAGAAACATAATGGTGTCAGCCCAGTACTGTTCAAGATAACCGTCAAACTGTTTTGACCATTCGTCAAGCTCGGTGCCGCATGTTGCTGCGAAAACCGCCATATTGGGTGAATCCTTCAGATTGACTGAGAGAACCCGGCTGTTAAAAGTAATGTTATGGGCCGTGACCTGGTCTTCCCCCAGATTCGTAATGTCAAGGAGTTTGACGGCAGCCTTGGGTCTTGCCGTGCCCAGGGCCGACTCGACAATCTCCGTCAGTCTTGCAGCCAGAGATGTTCCGGGACGCACCTTCAAACCAGAACGGAGAAGCTCTTCATCGATGGACATTGGAATACTGTCAATAATTATTGAATCCATTCACACCTCTCTTGGCGGGAAATCAACCGATTCGATGAAAACCTTCTGGAATGTCGGGTCTTCGGTAAGCACGATTTCTTCTGTGGTGTCCCTCAGTTTTCTGGCCCTTTCTGCAAACAACTTATCCATGCAGGCATTCTCGGCTGCCTTAAGGCTGGTATTTCCTATGAAATTCCACGCGGCGTTTTTGAACCCGGGGACAAATCCCAAGCTTTTGAATGACTCTATGTCCAGATGTTCACCCAATGCTCCTGCCAGTATAACATTTTCTATATCATCTTCATCAATGCCGGCCTTTTTCAATAGAAGCCTGGAAGCCGCCAGGCTGGCTGCCTTTGCAAGTTGCAGGTTCCTTATATCCATCTGAGTTATTCTTATATCATCCCATAGAAGGATTTCCTTCATTCCGTTGTTTTCGAAGTATCTTCCCGGAATTGGAATATAAGACGACATTATCAGTCCTGATTTACTAATCGCCCCTTTTGAAATCAATGCGGAAACGAGATCGATTATGGCAGTCCCGGTCATGCCTGCAGGCCTGCCTTCACCCTGCATATTATATGTAAGGCCGTAAGCGGTTGGCGTTATATGTGTTATGGCGCCGTCATCGGCGGTCATGCCGCATGACATGTTCATGCCTTCAATGGCCGGGCCCATTGCGCAGGATGTGGCTTTTATTTTTCCTGAACCGTTGGCAACAAAAAGCTCGCCGTTTGTCCCGAGGTCGATGAAGAATGTATTTCTGTCAAGTCCCTTTTCCCTGCACATGGTTATTCCGGCTACCAGATCACTTCCGAGGTAGGCGGCCCGGGCGGGCAGGGTGGATATTACTGCATTATTAAAGACTTTACCGCCCAGTTCGGCGGCTGATTTTTCTTCGAAATCGAGCATGGGGGCTCGGTAGGGCGCATGCCCGATAGGAGTCGGGTCGATCCCGAAAAAGATGCTTATCATGGTTGTATTTCCCGAAAGAATGAATTCCTTTACTTCTGTTGTATTTATACCTGCGGAATCGCACGCATCCTTTGCGTTTATAAAGACTGCCTCCCTTATCAGCGATGACATGCGTGAACGGGTGCGGGTGTCAGCCGAGGCGGCTATCCTCGAAACTACGTCATGACCGAATCTCCGCTGGGGATTCAGAAAGGAGGGCATGTTGTATGAGACACCTGTTGCAGTATCTACAAGCGACATCTTTACAGTGGTAGTTCCAATATCGACTGCGAATGAAAAAGATTTTCCTGCGGTTTCCGCCGGATGAGGCAGGTATGATCCTGCACCGATACCTTTGTACCTTTCATCGGTAAAGACCTCGATGTCTTTATTGAGCAGGGTGTTGCAGGCAAGCATTTCTTCCCTGTTTTCACTGTGGGCGTATCTTAAGACAACCTTGCATTTGCCGCAGGTCCCGCGTCCGCCGCAAGGTGTTTTTATCATGAGTCCCATATCAAGCAGCGCTTCCCATAAAGGGGTTTCTGCGGGGAAGTCCATATGTCTGCCCTCGGGAAGCAGGGTTATTTTAAAAGTTTTCTCAGCCATGAAAAAACCTTATCAGGAAACAGACCCGTTTTCCATAATTATGGGGCTGAAAAGTTTGATTTGTTATCCACCGGCAATGCCGGTGGATAACTGAAGACTGGATTTTTACAGAATGAGGCTGACAATACTGCCTAACCAGCTCGATATGCTCTTAAAGGCCTGTTTTATATAATGCCAATCGGATGCTGAATACGCAGAACTCATAAAGCATAAGCCGCCGCTTCCACTGCTTCCGTTTCCGCTGGTGTCTTCAGTTACATCAAAGGTAACGGAATCGGAACCGGTAAGCCCGAGGCTGTTTGTGGCCGTGACTGTGATGGTCTGTACGCCGACGGGCAGGTCCTTTATGAGAATTTCGGGACCTGTTCCAATCTCTCCCGATATGCTTGAAGTCCATCTTATATTATCCTGCGGGAAAGTTTTGTCCTGAAGATCATATACTTCCACGGAAAGAGTGAGGCCGCAATCTTCATCGAGAAAGTCTTCATCAGGGAGTTCGCCCATATAAACTTCGGGTGCTTTAGGTGGAACTATGAAGTATGCGCTTTGTGCATATTCGCTAAGAACGCCGTCGCTGGCGGCTACCTGTATCTTTGCATGCGACCCGCCCGGCAGCAGGCTGAAATCTTCTTCCCAGGAACTGGTTTGAAGTCCATCAGCGAGTATTATCCAGGGGGATTCAGGGTCTGTTGCATCGGGGTTGTAGGACACGGTATAGGTAAGTGCGGAACCCTCATGGTCATTTGCCGTCCAGGTTATATTGTACAATCCTTCTATGGTTGTTGAAACAAGCGGTGTGACATTTGACACAGTCGGTTCCGAAGCGCTTACTAACACTTCCTTGAGCAATTCGCTTTCCTTGACGATACGGAATTTTGACGTGCCTTCAGGGAAATTCGCCACTCCGTCGAAATGAACCATATCGAGTTCCTTCGGCGGATGGATGCTGAAAAAATGTACTATGATTTCGGAACTGGCGAGCACAGTGTTCGAGTTGTTGAGTGCCTGAAATGTATATGTGCCTGTCGTATCTTCCAATGTGGCGGTGTCCATATAGGTTTCCCAAGGATCAAGTTCAACAACCCCGCTTTTTGTTATGGTACCGGAAAAGTTTATGAAACGGTTTTCCCCGTCGGCCTCACCCAGGAGATTAGATTTTCCCATTGTAACCGGATCTTTCAAAACCAGTTTTCTGTAAAGCCAGTCATAGTTGTCCGGGGTTATCCAGAGCTGTGACTGCAGGGCGCCTCCAGCGCTCATGAAATCGGCCTTTTCTCCGAGATATCCACGGTTCCAGTCATACGGATGAGAAGATGCTGGAACCATGGCGCCGTTAATGAGAGTTGATCCGTCGGCGCCGGCCAGGGTGGAAGCAGGCCGTCCAGCAGTGCAGCCGCCAAAAGCCACAAAATTATTGTCCCAGTTAAGGCCCTTGAATCCGTTAGGGGCCGGATTGACGCTGCACCTGATGGAAGAACCCTGTGCATCGTCATAGGTATCTCCGATGCCGAACTTGTGGGCGATTTCATGTGCAACGGTTCCGGCTGCGTCATTGCTGCCTGCCACAACGACAACGACGGGCAGATCCATCGGCGCCCATCCTTCAAGTCCGCCCACTGTTTCGGGTATCATACCGACAACGTAATCGTAACATCCCGCTGCATTGGGGCTGGTCTTGCATCTGGAGGGTATAAGATTCTGAAGAGCCGCTGTCAGGTTGTCCTGTCCTGCATCGGTTTCGAGATTGTATTTACCGGAAGTAGCGTCAAGATACTGCAGGCGGTTTGTCCATTTCATGTCGTCCTCGGCCAGAGGATAGACTTCCTGGGTGAACTGGCCCAGCTGTTTCCATGTGTTTCCCGTTACTGACTTGATGCCGCCTCTTCCATAGTTGGCAAGAATCGGAACTGCCAGGACACGTAATGGATTGCCCTCTCTGAATACAAACGGGCCGTTCAGGCTGTAGTCGGAACCGTTTACTGACATTTCGAAAGAATAGTTGCCTGCCGCCCAGTTCTGGCAATCTTCAAGAGACTGGCATAAGAAATCCACGCTTGTTGTCAAGCCTTGTGTCACTTTGGGGCTCATGTTAAACAAAAACTGGCCGTCCTTGTATACGCTTACACCGGTGTTATTCTCGTCAATTGTTACCATCTTGTTAAGGAAGGCCCTGATCACAGTATTTTTCCCGGCCACATAATACTGGTGTGAACTCTTCTGTACACCCAGTACTTGATTGACTTCGGCCCCGGTGATCTTAAGGATATTCTGGGCCGGGCCGCTTCCCAACGCCATAAGTATGGAAAATATGAAAATTATGGAAATCAGTGAGTTTCTTACATCTTTTAGTGTCATATTAATATCCCCCCCGATACTTTTTTGCTTATGTGTGTAAGAAAAGCGCAATAATTGCAGGATGAAAATCGAATGCTTGAGGAGTTCCCAGACCGGTCAGGAATCTCACCTGAAAAAACAGCTAATGTCCGGTCTGCCGGATGGCAGAACTTAGCCGCCAGCCGGTCCCGCTTAAGCTTTACAGACATAAGGGAACGAACTTCTGAAGCACTCGAAAAACTTCCCATTTTCCTTCCATAAGCATTTTTAAGCATGTCGTCTCCGGTCGTATACTGGACCCCGGGCGAAATACTGCTTGTGCCTTTCTTTCGGGATCCACACCGGTTTTATGCGGCAGTTGCAGCCAACATGAGCCCGGTTGCTGTTAGCGTAATCCATTGTCAGGAAAAGTTTATTCTCTGCATGTGACCTGCATGCATTACAGGCATCATGTCCTCTGCGTGAAAGCTTGTATGCGACTGCTTTTGAACCGTTGTTGTTGCTGCTGCTGGTGCTTCCGCATCCGTATGATAAGGCTGCAGGGCCTGCAAAACCTGTTATGGCCAGGAGCTTTAAAAAAACCCTTCTTCTTATGGTTAGTTCATTCTCCAGCATTGATCACCTAAGATATAATTTCGGTATGATCATAAAAAACATTAGGTTTAGTAAGAAAAAAAGAGAATGAATTGACCCGTAAATAACTTTTTGGGTGAAGGGAGAAGCCCCGGCAACAGGACTTCTCCCTGTAAACGTTTATTGTTTAAACGCTAAAGAAGGAAGCAATCAATACAGTTCGACCGGTTAAAGCCCTTCAAATATCCTCACCGCCTGTACGGCATTTTCACCATAGGCGTCAGCGCCCATTTCTTCACATAGTTTCTGGGACGTACAGGCCCCTCCTATTGCCACCTTTGCATCGATGCCGGCGCTTTTCAGTCCCTGCACCACCTGCGATATGTTGTTGACCATTGTGCTTAAAAGAACTGAAAGCCCGATCAGCCTTGCACCGGTTTCCTTGGCTGTCCTGACAATCTTTTCCGCATCCACGTCGACGCCCAGGTCGATAACCTCGAACCCGTTCGCGCCCAGCAGCATGCCCACTATGTTTTTGCCTATCTCGTGGATGTCACCTTTGACGGTTGCAAGGATGACCTTGCCTTTCTTGCCCGATTCGCCCGGGTCCATTCTTGCCTTTATAAGAGGCATGGCCTCGTTAACGACTTCTCCAGCCATTACCAGATCAGCCAGGAAATATTCCCCTGATTCGAAGAGCTCTCCCACCCTGGCAAGTCCGGGCGCTATGCCGTCCTGTATGATGGCAAGAGGGCTCAGTCCCTCGGTAAAGCACTGCTCGACAAGGGCAGGGATTCCGTCAATGTCCATTTCCTCGACAGCCTTACTAACCTTTAACAGCGTCTCACTCATATCGTCTCCTTGTTATCAGGCGGTTAAGCCTGAATATTTTCCGAATTTATGTGCGGCCCCGATCATTATCCTGAGCTTGTGCGCCGGGATAGTGTTCAGAGAATGTGCGGGTGACATGATATATCTGCCTCCAGGGGCCAGATTTTCAATAAGCTTTTTCACTTCCGCAGTCACCTCTTCATCTTCAGAGCGGTCGGTCAGAAGATAATCGACGCCGATGTTTCCTATGATCGCAGCCTTGTCTCCGTGCAGTTTTTTCTCTTTATAAATATCTACGTTGGATGTCGGCTCATAGGCGTGGAAACCGTCAAAACCCCATGAAATGAACATGTCGAAGAGAATCGTATTGTCGCCGCAGGAATGCAGGATGATTTTACCTCCGCGGTCATGCACCGCCCTGGTAAGCCTTCTGTAGTGCGCTCCGAAGAGCTCTTCCGAGATTTTCGGGCTGAATGTGGGCCCTGTCTTGTGAGCGAAGTCATCACCCTGCAGCACGATCTTTGATCCCGCATCCATCATTGCCATTGTGCCCGCCAGTTCAATTGATGCTACCCAGTCGACATAGCGTTTGATAATGTCCTTTTCCTTTCTTATCCAGATCGGCGCCTTATCGAAGCCTATTGCACCTGTTATGCTTTCATGCATGCCGAAGGCGGCCTGGCCGATTATGCAGATATCGTCCCCGTAGCGGCTGAAAGCCTTTTTGAAAAACCTGAACACCCTGTCTGCGAAATCGACGGGCTTCTCAAAATGCGGCCATTCCTCGAATGCCTTCCTTGAAGTGAAAACCGGTCCTTTGT
Source organism: Desulfomonilia bacterium (assembly GCA_036567785.1). NCBI lineage: Bacteria > Pseudomonadati > Thermodesulfobacteriota > Desulfomonilia > Desulfomonilia bacterium. Next base: position 169,179 of record DATCTV010000027.1, read on the forward strand.
ACATGTAATCTGCGTTTCCATACGCATCCTCGATCAGTGTATAAAGCATGCCGTTTATGGTGGCTATTGTCTTTGAATTGACAAGCAGCGTTTCGCAGCCGCTAAGGACCCAGATTGCATCAAATCCGAGTTCGACCGCCGCTTTAATTCGGTTGAGATATGAATCCCGGATGATACTTCTCAGCAGCCTGCTGTTAACCTGCCATCCCCTGTCCATTATCCAGTTCATCAGAGGGTTTTTTGCGAAAAATGACGTCGGAATGAGGGGTTTTCCCAGCACCTGCTGAGCTGTGTTGTCTTCCATGCCCGCACACATTACCGGTACGCGGTCGACCGGTTTGCCTTCGAGTGTCCTGATAATGCGCTCGGTTGGGGTCATCAGTATTCAGATACCTGATATGGGATAATTCCCGTATTGTTTGCAGGCGTCTACCATGACCTTCTGCTTGTGAGCCGGCATCGATGAAAGCCCGTGCGCGGCCGAGAGTATGTAACGCCCGCCGGGGGCGAGTTCTCTGATGAGTCTCCTGACCTCTTCAACCACTTCCTCGTCTTTCGAACGCTCGGACAGGATGTAGTCGACGCCTACGCCGCCTACGATGGTCAGCCTGTCGCCTCGTTCGCGTTTCTGTCTGTTTATGTCCACATTCGAGGTGTTCTCATATCCGTGGCAGCCGTCCGCCCCCCACTTGATGAAATAATCGAACAGGAGAGTATTGTCTCCGCATGAGTGATGGATATAGCGGCCGCCCCTGTCGTGGACCGCTTTGATGATGCGCGTGTATGAAGGCCCGAAAAGCTCGTCAATGAGTTTGGGTCTCATCATGGGGCCGGTCTTGAATGCAAAGTCGTCAGTCTGGATGACGACTTTGATCCCGGCGTCCATGATCGCCATGATCGTCTTCATGCAGACCTCTTCGGCCCATGAGATGTATCTGTCAATGAGGTCCTTTTCCCTCTTTATCCACACGGGCATCCTCTCGAAGCCTATGGCCCAGAGCATGCTTTCCTGTATGCCGTATGCCGAGCCCTGTCCGACAAGACAGATATCGTCGCCGTATTTCGCCGCCATTTTTTTCATGAACAGGTAATCCTTGTGGGCAAGGTCATCGATATCCGGCCACCACGGCCATGCCTCGAAATCCTCCCTGCTCTTTATGCCGGGGCCCCGGTACATGTAGATTGCGTTACCGTAGCCGTCCTCCATAAGGTCGAAGATGGAGCCCGAAAAGCGCACCATTGTCTTTGAATCGAGAACCGTGAATGTCCTGTCATGTATCGCCCAGGTTGCATCAAAACCGAGTACAAGGGCTGCCTTTATACGCTTGTCCAGCGTGGAGTCTATGAAAGGCTGGATTACAGGGCCTGTCAGTTTGGGCCCGAAATTATCCAGGAAAAACCGTGAAACAGGGTTCCATAACATCTTGATAGGCTTGATGAGCGGCTGTCCCAGCACCTCGTTGAAGCCCCTGTCCTCCATGAGCGCGCAGAATACGGGCACTCGGTCCACCTGTTTGCCGTCCAGCACATCGATTATCCTTTGGGTTGCATTCATGAACACCTCGCATAAAAATCATGGGTATAACTGCATCAAATAAAAAACATAGTACGGATTTATCGGCATATGGCAAGCAGGTAATTTGTCTTGACGAATTGTTCATTATCAACTTCAATTGAATTAAAATATCCTGGAGGTTTTCATGGCCGATACCATTTATGAAATCAAAGATAACATTGCCCTCATAACACTGAACCGGCCGGACAAGCTGAATTCGGTGACAATGTCCCAGCTTGAGGATTTGATAATTCAGCTCAACCGGTTCGAGCAGGACGATAATGTCAGGGCGATAATAATAACGGCGACCGGCCGCGGATTTTGCACAGGTGCCGACCTCTCAGGCGGCGGCGGCCGACACGATGTGGCCACGCCTGTCGGCATGAAACTCTCCGCGCACATCTACGGCCGCATATGCTTTACAATCGCGTCCATTGAAAAGCCTGTGATTGCGGCGGTCAACGGCATTGCGGCTGGTTCTGGCTGCAATCTGGCTCTGTGCTGCGATATTATCCTTGCGGCAAAATCCTCCAAGTTCATACAGATATTCGTAAAGCGCGGCATGGTGCCGGACTGCGGCGGCACGTACTTCCTCCCGAGGCTTGTGGGCCTTGCCAAGGCCAAGGAGCTCATCATGACAGGCGACCCGGTTCTTCCTGACGAGGCGCTAAGGCTGGGCATGGTTAACCGCGTTGTCGATGATGACAAGCTCATGGAAGAGGCGATGGCACTGGCTGCGAAACTTGCCAAAGGGCCCACCCGCTCGATAGGCATGATAAAGCACCTTGTCAACCGCTCGTACGAAGCTGACCTGATGAGCCAGCTGGATATGGAGGCTGCGTTTCAGGGACTGGCGACAGCGACGGAGGATATGCGCGAGGGGTGGGTGAGCTTTTTCGAAAAGAGGGAGCCGAAGTTCCAGGGTAAGTAGGGGGTGCGGGGCGTGATAACTTCGCATCTCTTTGTCGCTCCTCATCGATTTCATTGCGGCATACGGCAATGTATGCCTCATGAATCGATTTCGTCACTCCTCGACCTGCTTTGTTCTGACGCCCTGCAATTCCTTGGACCACTGAATAATTTTAAATGTAAGCAGGAATATCCAGATTGTTGCTCATTATCAAGGACAAGGGGGGACACTCTGACTAACGGTTTATCAGTGAAGTCATTTTATCATGAGCGTCCCTAAAAGGTCCTCTAAAAGGTCCTATTATGTTTATTTCACTTTGGATCCTTTCGGGGCATGGCACATAGACAGCTTTTAAATAGGAGAGTACCAATGAAACAAACATTTATCAAATATTCAAATTTAATGGTGTTTATGTTGTTGTTTCAAACCCTATGCTTTCTATCAGGCTGCGCAACACTTAAACCTACTGCAACGGTAATCGATGATGAAACTGGCAAACCGATTGAAGGTGCAGTTGCACTTGCTATTTGGAGGGAGAACAGCACTGAGGCTGCAGCATGGTTTGAAGGTGGGAAAGATATCCCTGTAAGAATCGAAGAAGTCCTGACAGATAAAGAAGGAAATATTTTCATAAAAGGATTCTGGAACTGGCATTTAATTGAAAGAGAATATCCTAGGCTTACTGTCTATAAATTCGGTTATGTCTGCTGGGACCAAAAAGCAATATTTGGGCCTGATAGTTGGGGCACTCGCCAAGACTTTAACAAGGAGAACAGAATCGTCAGACTCGTGAAATGGCCTGTAGGGATTTCATCTGAAGAACACTTTAAGTTTATTCGCGATGTAACAAATGGTGATAACTTCAAAGCCAAGGATCAATTATTTAACAATGAACTCTGGCCTAAAAAAAATAGAAATTTGGAGACTACTTGGGGACGTTGATGAAATGTATTAGTTCCGATCAAATCTGACAGTTGGGTAATTGAAAAGGAAGTACCCACGAGCTATTCTTTCTGAGGGGAAATAAAACAAAATCAGAAAGGAGAAAGCTAATGGGTACGGAAGACAAACTTATCAGAAGTAAG